>CAZXSM010000013.1:1759-32768 GCA_964643255.1 uncultured Lachnospiraceae bacterium | reverse complement strand
ATAGTTCACTTTATTACTAGGACGTTTTAACACAATAAAGTAAATATTTTTTAATTTTAAATAAGTAGTAAGCTGATTACACTTTTTAAGCTTATATCTTTTGCTTAGGCGTATTGTTTTCCTTTAATATAAACCGCCTTTGTATTAAGGTCTTTATCTAATAATACAATATTAGCAACTTTACCTGGTTCAATACTACCATACTTGTCAAAAATTCCAATAGCCTTTGCAGGATTAACTGCAGCCGCCCTAACAGCACTCTCTAGTGGAATCCCCATATCTCTTACTACTAGCTTCATGGAATCCATAAGGTTGGTAGCTGAACCTGCTATGGCTCCGCTAGAGACTAGAGTTGGTCTATTGCCAACTAGGTCAACATCTTGACCACCCAGTTGGTATCTTCCATCAGGCATTCCTGTAGCTTCCATACTATCACTAATTAATACTAGTTTTTCTTCCCCTATAAATTTAAAGGTGGCTCTTATAACACTTGGATGAATATGGACCCCGTCACAAATTAATTCAACATAAATCCCTTTACTATCACTAGCTGCACCAATTACCCCTGGAGCCCTATGTAGAAAGGGAGGCATTGCATTATATAAATGGGTCACATGTTTAGCACCCCGGGTAAAGGCTTCCATTGCAGTATCATAGTCTGCACTAGTATGGGCAATAGATATTACTAGCTCGTCTTTTAATACTGATATAAAATCCATAGCACCTTCTTCTTCAGGAGCAATTTCAATTAACTTTATCATATTTCCAGACTTTTCTTGTAATCTACGGTAGAGGTCTATGTCAGGAATCTTAATATGTTTATCATCTTGACTACCCTTTTTTTCTTCGGATATAAATGGCCCTTCCATGTTTATACCAACAAGAATAGCTCCTTCTTTATACTTATAATCTTTAACATTTTCCATTATCTTAGCAAGCTCTTCTTCTGGCAAGGTCATAGTAGCAGGGCAAATAGTAGTAATTCCATTCTTACCTTGATATTGTGATATTACATCTATAGCTTCTTCTGTGCCATCACAAAAGTCATAACCTAGGCATCCATGAAAATGAATGTCCGTTAAGCCAGGTATGGCATATAAATTAGTTCCATCAATAATTTCACCTTCTTGTGGTAAATCTTCTACTATGTAGCCGTCTTTAATGTATATGTCTTCAGTATGAAAGTGGTAATCATCCTTATAGACATTTGCATTTTTAATAATCATATATTCACATCCTTACAGTATTTAACATCATTATATTAGCTAGTTTTTATATAAGCAAGGGGATATAATCTTGTATTAGGTCCTTTGCTATTAAAGAATAGCTAACTTTAACCGATATATTAATTAAGTATAATATTATGTATAATATAATATATAAGAACACAAATACAAAGATATCTTTAGGGTGATAAAAATGATAAATAGAAATATATCTTCTAATAATAAAGTTAATAACACTCCATATATTAACAATAAGACTATAAAGCAAACATCTTCTAAGCAAGCTCCTAATTTATCTCTAGAAAAAGGACAAGTCGTAAAGGGTAAGGTTCTAAGTCTAGCAGATGGTAAGATTAGCTTGTCTCTAAGTGATGGCCAAATTATATCCGGTTCTTTAAAAAACAACTTAGGATTATCAGATAAAATGGAAGCCTATTTTCAAATTGAAGAGTATTCTAACAACACAATAGTCTTAAAACTTCTAGGAGAAGATAGTTCTACGACTACTAATAATGCAAGTAAAGAAAATGTAATTAATAATATCCTATCTCAAAATAATCTAATGACAAGTGAAAATAATTATGAAATTGTAAATGAACTACTTAAACATCAAATGCCAGTAGACAAAGATACTATTACATACTTTATTAGGCAAAGTCATATCCACAAGGATACCCCCATTGACTTATTAATTAGGATGAATACACTAGAGATCCCAATTACCCAAGAATCTGTGGCTATCTTTAGTGACCTACTATCTAGTAGCGATTCTTTAACTAGCCAGTTTAATTCATTAATTGACTCAGCTATAAACCATATAACTAATCCGGAAAACATCTTAACAGCTGATTACTTTACAAGTAATTTAGACCTAATAAAAACCTTTATACCTAATCTCCTTGAAAATGATACCCTTATACCTAATGTTCCTCAAAATAATGTTCCCGAAAATGATTCGGTTGATATCCCTTTAAGTAACCCTTCCAATAGCAAGACTGATATCCCTCTAGACAGCCTAATATCCTATAGTAATTCTTCTGCCTTACAAGCTAGTCTAGAAGACTTAATCACTGTGTTTTTAGATAATTACCAAGATCTTGATGGAAAGGACTTTTTTCTTTTTACTAGCAATAATATCCCACAAAAGACAACTTTAAACTCAGATATTAACCCAGAGGTTCAAGTTACCAACCAAGGTGATCAGCCTAGCCAAACTTTTACTTCCAATGAAATACTAAGTGACATAAGAACACTTATTGACACCTACCTAAACCATGACCCTAATCCTGGGCTAGAGAGCCCTATAAAAGGCTTATTAACTTCAACACCCTATCAAAATCTGGTGAAATCATTATTTAAGGCTGAATATTATCCCAATATCGAAATCCTTAACAATGCCGAATCAATTGAAGACTATTTGATAAACACAAAGCTTGAATTAAAACGTTTTGGAAATATAGTCAAAATGTTTGAAGAGTTTAGCCTTAATGAAAATAATACAGAAGATTATAATTATCAATCACAAGATATAAGTAAAAGTTCTCAAAACGATCTTGCAAGCTTAAGTAAAAGCTTTCTGAAATTTAACTCAGACTTAAGCCAAATAAACAACCAATTTGACTCTATGTTAGAGCTTAATAAATATATTCCCTTTTTGCACCTACCTATTAAGTTCATGGAAAACAAACAAGAAGGGGAATTATACGTTTTTGCCAAAAAAAAGAAGGACCCTCAGGCCCTCCTTGATAATATTAAAGTAGTGCTACGTCTTGATATGAAACACCTAGGTCCTCTAGATGTACAAATTTCACTAAACAGGACAAGGGTACAAACCACCTTCTATACACGGGACCCTGAAAACCAAAGTATAATCACCAACAACTTAAACCAGTTAGACAAAGTCCTAGAAGAAAAAGGCTTTATAGCTCAATCCAAAGTATTATTAGCAGAAGAAGAAAAGACTTCTTTAAATGATCTACTTAAAAATCCAGAAGAAGAAAAAATTCTCCTATCCTATAACTTTGACACAAAAATCTAAAAGCATAATAGGCTCATGTACCCTGTTAAAGCCTGGTCCAAAATACACAGCCTGCTTATCATCATTTATCTAATTCCTTCTTTAATTCCTCACTGGCCAGGACTGGATCAACTTTTCCTTTACTTTTTCTCATAACTTGGCCCATTAAGTGTTTAAATGCTCTATCTTTTCCCTTCCTATAATCACTTACAGAATCTGGGAATTCCTCAACAACTTCTTCTATAAGCTTCGTTATAGCATCCTCACTATCAATAAGTCCAAGCTTATGTTCTTTAACGTAGATCTCTGGATCAATATCCTCATCAAATATAATTTCAAAAACATCTTTTGCCACAGTCCTATTAATCTTACCATTATCAAGCAAGTTAATTAATTTCCCTAGATTTTCAGGACTAAATGATATGTTTTCATATTCTACTTGTCGTTTTCTTGCCAACCGCATAGTTTCAGTCATAATCCAGTTAGCAATCTCCTTTGGATTATCACAATAAACAAGGGTTTTCTCAAAGAGATCTGCAAGATGTTTTGAACTAGTAATAACATTGGCATCATATTCAGGCAGGTCATAGTCCTTAATATATCTTACAAGTTTATCTTCTCTAAGTTCAGGTAACTTGTCTTTAATGTCATCTATCCATTCGTCATCAAGAATAAGAGGTGCTAGGTCTGGATCTGGAAAATATCTATAGTCCCTTGCATCTTGTTTTGATCTTAAGGACTCACTAAATCCCTTTATATCATCCCATCTCCTAGTTTCTTGGATAATTTCACCTGAATTTTCTAGTATATCAATCTGCCTTTGGGCCTCATAATCTATGGCTCTTCCTATGGCTTTAAAGGAATTTATATTCTTCATTTCACTACGTGTTCCAAGTTTCTTATCCCCTTTTTTTCTAACCGACAAATTGATATCTGCCCTAAAAGAGCCTTCTTGCATTTTACAGTCAGATATACCAAGATATTGGAGCATTAACTGAAGTTTTTCTAGAAATCCTATTACTTCTTCCTTAGAATTCATATCTGGTTCTGTCACTATCTCAATTAAAGGAACTCCACTTCTATTAAAATCTATATAAGATAAATCCTTATCATCACTATGAATTAATTTACCTGCATCTTCTTCCATATGAATTTCATGAATTCCAATACTTTTCCTGTAGTCTTCAAGCTCTATTTCAACATTACCATCATAACAAATAGGTAAATAAAGTTGTGAAGTTTGATATGACTTTGCTAAGTCTGGATAAAAGTAATTCTTTCTATCAAATCTTGAATACTTACGAACCTTACAATTCATGGCTATACCTGCTGCTATAGCATATTCTAAAACCTTTTTATTTAAAACTGGAAGTGTACCTGGCATTCCCATGCATATAGGACAACATTTACTATTAGGCTGGCCACCAAATTCAGTGGAGCATCCACAAAATATTTTACTTTTTGTAGAAAGTTCCACATGTACTTCCAAACCAATCACAATTTCATACTTATCCATTTTGTTTCCTCATTTCAGTCTATTTAATCGCCTTTTCATAAGTATATCCTGTTCTAATAATATCTTTTTCCCCATGCTTTCTACCAATTAGTTGTAGTCCAATGGGAAGACCTTCTTTATCTACCCCGCAAGGAAGACTAATAGCTGGAGCACCAACTATATTAACAAGGATTGTATACTTATTGTCTGTGCTAGAATATTTCTTCACCGGATCATCTTTAAACTTTTTAAACTTAAAGGCTGTAAATGAATTCGTTGGATCCATAATAAGATCATATTTAGAAAGTACATCTTCAAACTCATTATTAATTAGTCTTCTCAATTTAAGAGCCTTATTATAATATTGTTCATAATTTGCCGCACTTAATACATAATTACCTAATAGTATTCGCAGCTTTACTTCATCACCAAAGGCTTCACTTCTGGACTTAGTATATATTTCATCAAGATTATTAGCATCCAGGCTACGATAGCCATACTTTATTCCATCAAATCTAGCTAGGTTAGAACTAGCTTCAGCTGATGCTAATATATAATAAGTTGGTATTATATACTCTGAAGTTTTAGGCTTAATAAAATCAATAGAGGCACCCTTGTCTTTCAATATATCAATGGCCTCATGTAACTTTCTTCTTACATCTTCATTCATAGGACTTTCTAAGTATTCTCGGGGAATTGCTATCTTTAAACCTTTAACATCTTCTACTAATTCTTTAGAATACTGGTCATAATTCCTCTTTAATGATGAAGAATCATTTTTATCATAGCCTTTAATAATGTCTAATACCGCCGTTGCATCTGATATGTTTTTAGCAATTGGGCCTATTTGGTCAAATGAACTAGCAAATCCTATTAAGCCACTTCTTGATACTGTACCATATGTTGGTTTAATACCAGTTACTCCACAGTAAGAACTTGGTTGCCTAATAGAGCCTCCTGTATCACTGCCTAGTGTATAAAGCACCTCACCTGCTGCAACTGCTGCCGCTGAACCCCCACTAGAGCCTCCTGGAACATATTCAGGGTTTACAGGGTTTTTAGTAGAAGAAAAATAAGAAGTCTCTGAGGAACTTCCCATAGCAAATTCATCCATATTAAGTTTGCCAAGAATAATTGCACCTCCATCTACTAACTTGTCTACAACCTTTGCATTATAAGAAGGCACATAATCTTCTAGCATTTTGGAAGCACAAGTTGTTCTAATATCCTTTGTACAGATATTATCCTTTATGGCCATAGGCACACCTACTAAAGGAGAATCTTTAAATTCTCCTTTGCCTATTTTCTCCTGAATTTTCTCTGCTTGTTTAAGAGCCTCCTCTTCTAACAAGGTAATAAAGCAATTATACAAACCATCTTTTTCTTTTATATAATTAATATGTGCTTTTGTTACTTCTACCGCAGATATTTCTTTATTCTTTATTTTCTTACTTAATTCTATCGCTGTCATCTTTTGATAATTCATGTGTTTTCCTCAATCTATAATTATTTAGTAAATTACTGAAACCTTTTATAAATAGGTCTAAAGCCTGTATTCTATAACTTTTGGCACAGTTATAAATCCATCTTCCTGGCTTGGAGCATTTTCTAAGGCTGTTTTCCTATTTATTTCATGGTCTTTGTTTTCTACAATGTCTTGTCTAAACACATTGTAATTATCGTTTATATAAATCATAGGGTCTAGATTATTAGTATCTATATTGTCTATTATATTAAAAGAATCAATCATTTGACTTAAATTCTCTACCAACTTATCTTTACTCTTATCATTTATATCTAATTTGGACTGGTCAAATAATTGTTCTAGATTTTTCTCTGATATCTTCAACTTTTCCTCCAATCTACATCCACTACATTACAAGCAATAAAGTCATCTACTAGTAAATGAGTTTACCCTTACCATCATAACTATGTAAAGTTCCAAGGCCACCATTAATCATTGTAAATTGGGGAGGTTTGTGTCCAATATCAGCATCTAAGATTATTGGAATGTCCAATTCTCCAAGAACCGATAAAACAACTTCCTCATAAGTACTAGAAGCACTTTCATCATAAAATGTTGGTCTTCCAAATACAATGCCCTTTGTATGGTTAAACCATCCTGCTTCCCTTAATTGCCATAATGCAAGAGTTAATCCTTCAGCTGGTAAGTTAAAGCTTTCTAAGTACCATATAATACCATCATCTTTGTATTTATCTATAAGTGTATTTGTTCTATCAAATTTTGTTCCAATTAAAGATATTAAAACATCTAGGCAACCTCCAATAGTTCTGCCTTTAACTACAATTTCTCCTTCTGTGTTAATATTGCGCCACTTGACAGGTTTTGTTAATGTGTAATCTTCAAGACCAGTAACACGTTCATAAAAGCCATCTTGATACTTTTCGTAACTTTCTTGTTCTATATCTTGTCCCTGTAAAATCTTCAGATTATTACTAACTGATTCATGCCATTCTTCCATACCAAAATCATTAAAGTTATTACAATAAACTGTTGCTATATCACAGATAGTTGTTATTGTATGAACTAAACCTGTGTTGTCTGAATACCCTTGAAACCATTTTGGGTTAACTTTTATTTCATTGAAATCTAAGTAAGGTAAGATTTCTAAGAGATAGTCGCCACCTGATGCGGAAAATATAGCCTTAACTTCAGTATTTCTAACCATTTCCATAAATTCATCTGCCCTAGTTTTGGCATCAGCACTTCTACCATTAAGACTCTTCCTAACGCTACCACTTTCTATGACCTTATAACCCATCTCTTCCATTTTCTTAATTCCATTATCTAAGCGGGCAAAGTCACTAGCACCCTCATTACCATCAGAAGGTGCACATATACCTATTGTATCTCCTTTTTTGATAAAGTCTGGATATGTTAAATTATTCATAAATTAATCTCTCCTTCAAATACTGTTACTGCCGGACCTGTCATATATACTAGGTCAGCATCTTCATCATATTCTATAATAAGTTCTCCACCTAATAATTTTACAGTAACCTTATTGTTTGTCTTTCCATTCCTTATACAAGCATATGCACTTGCACAGGCTCCTGTTCCGCAGGCTAAGGTTTCTCCTGAACCTCTCTCCCAAACTCTCATACTTATTGTATCTCTATCTTCTACTGTAACAAATTCAGTGTTCACTCTATCTGGAAATATTTCATGGTTTTCAAATAAAGGTCCAATCTCTTCTACTTTAACTTGAGATACATCATCTACGAAAACTACTGCATGAGGATTACCAAAAGAAACACATGTCATATTAAACTTATGTCCACCAACTTCAAAAGGCCTTCCTATTATCTCCTTTTCGTCTATCAAAACAGGAATCTCTTTAGGATTTGTAATAGGCCTTCCCATATCAACCTTAACACTAGAAACAACACCATCTTTAAGATAAAGTTTTAAATCCCTAACTCCTGCCCCAGTCTCTACCTTTATCTCTTGCTTATCAGTTAAGCCTTTATCGTAGACATATTTACCTACACACCTAATACCATTACCACACATTTTACCTTTAGATCCATCTGCATTATACATATCCATGTAGAAATCAGCCTTGTCTGAAGCTTTTATTAAAATTAAGCCATCTGACCCAATTCCATAATTTCTGTTACTTAACCTTTTGGCTAATTCACTACCATCATCTATATTTTCTTCAATTGCATTGATATAAACATAATCGTTACCTATACCTTGCATTTTAGTGAATTTCATATTTTTCTGAGTTCATCCCTACATTTATGAACTCTGATACACCACCTTCCTTGATTAATAAGTATATTATAAAGTACATTATACTATTTTTTTAATAACATGTAAAATAATACAAGTCCTCCTATTATTGGTGGAGGAGAATTATGTAGAAATCATAGGATTTATATTATTTTTTGTCATATTTTTATTATTAACAAAATGTTCATAAATCATCCACAGACTACTCACAAATGCACAATATAATATAATCATATCAAGTAGCAATAACTAATGCTGATAAGATAATTTTTTTCATAAAACTAAGCCTAGTAGTAACTCTCTCCCCTCTGCTAGGCTTCTCCTCTTTTTTTAAGTCAAGGAATAAAAGACATGGTCTTTTATTCCTTGTTTTTTTTCTTTTAATATCTCATTATATTTGTTATAATATCGGGTAGGATAATTATTATGTGTTTTTGGTATATGAATAGGAGGATTTAGATGTCTAAGATTACTGTTATGGAACATCCCCTTATAAAACATAAGTTGGGAATTATGAGAAAAAATGACACACCGACTAAAGAATTTCGTGATTTAACTAGTGAAGTAGCAATGCTTATTTGCTATGAAGCTACCAGGGAATTACCTCTTACTGCGATAGAAGTAGAAGGACCTTTAACTAAAACTACTGTTTATGAGATAGAGGGTAAGAAGTTGTGTATTGCTCCAATTATTAGGGCTGGACTTCAAATGGCAGAAGGGATGTTAAGACTCATACCCAATGCTAAGGTTGGTCATATAGGACTTTATAGAGATGAAGAAACTTTAGAGCCTGTTGAATATTTTTGTAAATTACCTCCTGATGCAGAGGAAAGAGAATTTTATGTTGTAGACCCAATGCTAGCAACTGGCGGTTCCGCATGTGCTGCCATTGATATTTTGAAAAAAAGAGGGATAACAAGAGTTAATTTCTTGTGTATTGTTGCCGCACCTGAAGGATTAGAAAGATTACAGAAAGAACATCCAGATGTTGATATCTATATTGGGGCTTTAGATGAAAAATTAAATGAAGATGGATATATTATTCCTGGCCTTGGAGATGCAGGTGATAGGATTTATGGAACTAAATAATTTCTTCTTTAGTTCTATAAATTAGATTTTGATGAGTGATCTATATAAATATAAAAGGGATTGTATAACTATCTAACATGGAAAAACATGTTTGATAGTATGTACAATCCCCTCTTGTTTCTTAATTAGCTATTTGACTTTAGCTAGTATATTAACTAAGAACTAAAAATTCATATATGGTTTTTGTATAATAATTTTCTCCAGCTATTAAAACACTAGATGGAAATGAACTTGTATTTATGGCATTAGGATAATTTTGAGTTTCAAAACATATACCATGTCTTTTATTATAAGTTACCCCGTCTTTTCCTTCTTCTTCCACAATTGAGTTACCTGTGTATAATTGCAAACCAGGTGCGTCTGTATATATATCCATTTTGCGTTTTGTGGTCTCTTCTTCTACAGAAGCTATCTTTTCTACTCCTGATGTTTCCTTATCAAGTACATAGTTGTGGTCATAGCCATCTGCAAATTTTAAAGGCTCATAATCTGCTCCTATCTCTTGGGAAACTTGTTTTGCCTTTCTAAAGTCCATAGGAGTATTAGTTACATCTGCCATTTCTCCAGTAGGTATAAGGTCTTCATCAGTTGGAGTAAAGAAATCACTCTTTATCCAAACCTTATGGTCTAAAATCTCACCTGAAGAATGACCCTTCAAATTAAAATAGGAATGATTAGTAAGATTTACAACTGTATCTTGGTCTGAAACTCCATTGTATTGTATTATAAGTTGATTATCTTTAGTTACACTATACAGAACTTTAACTTGAAAATTACCTGGGAATCCTTGCTCTAAATGTGGACTTGTTCTATAAAACATTATAGAATCACGATCTTCTTCACTAAATGTTGATACTTGATACATTAGTCTATTATATCCAGGAGATCCACCATGTAAGTTGTTTTTGCCATCATTTTGTTCTAACTCATATGTAACTCCATTAAGTTCAAATGCTCCGCCTTCTATACGATTTGCGTTACGACCAATAAAGGAACCATAGCCAGGGCCATTACCCTCGTATCCTGGTACAGTATCATATCCTAATACTATATCATCTATATTACCGTCTTTATCAGGCATAAATAAATTAGTTATATTAGCACCATAATCTATAAAATGTACCTCAAGGCCATTATTATTATTAATGATATATTTTGTAACTTCTTCTTTATCCTTTGTAAACCCAAAATGCATTTTTTTAATACTCATAAGTCCTCCTATTGACAAGAAATTTGTCTAATGCTATAATTTCCATATCTTTATTTTATTGATATACTAATAAGTATATCTCTTATGTAAAGAATTTCAAGTGGCTTTTAATTATTAATTAATAATTAAAGGCATAATAGGGAAACAGGTTAAAGTCCTGTACGGTCTCGCCGCTGTAAGTGGGGAGTTTTGTTTATTAGTACATTATTATGTAGTAATAAAACCACTGAGCATTTTGCTTGGGAAGGTATAAACAAAGCCATGATCCATAAGTCAGAATACCTGCTTGAAATGTATACTAATTTAGCCACGCAGATATGGATAAAGGAGAGAAAAAATGAATAAGAAAAAGAAAAGTATGGTTTTTGTATTGTTAATTGCTTTTGTACTATTAATTGCTGGCGGTGCTTACTTATATAGCCAGTCAAGAGAAGAAACTTCACAAGCTAATAAATATATTACTGTTGAAGTGGTTATGGCAGATGAAAGCTCCACTTCTTACAATATTAGTACCAATGAAGAATACTTAAGAGGTGCTCTTGAACAAGAAGATTTAATTGAAGGAACTGAGTCAGAATTTGGGATGTTCATTTTAACCGTTGATGGTTATACTGCCAATGATGACAATGAAGAATGGTGGTCTATTTCTAAAGAGGGAGAATCCTTAATGACTGGGGTAGACGAAACACCCATAAGTGATGGAGACAAGTTTGAGATAACACTAATTGTAGGATACTAATATGGTTCTAAAAGATATTCCTTTAATTGGTATGCTCACTGCCGTATTGTTAGTAGTTCAAGTAGCCTTAGGTTTCTTACCTAATATAGAATTAATAAGTTTATTGATTATTATTTACACTTTAGTTCTTAAGAAGAAAACCATTTACATAATTAGTATTTTTATTGTGGCGGAAGGCTTACTATATGGTTTTGGATTATGGTGGATTAATTATTTATATATATGGTTTATTTTAGCATTTATAGCTTATATTTTTAGAAAAGAAAGATCCCCTTTGATTTGGGCTCTTATTTCTGGTTTTTATGGCTTATCTTTTGGAGCCTTATGTTCTATACCATATTTCTTTATAGGTTTAGCAGGGGGTACTGTTCAAAGTGGCTTAAACACTGCCCTTGCATACTGGATAAGCGGTATTCCATTTGATTTAGTACATGGAATTAGTAACTTTTTAATAGGTCTAATCTTATTTAAACCATTATATACACTAGTAAATACTTTCTATAACAAGTTTTTTAATAATCAATTAAGTAAAACAATCTAGATTTAAATCTTTACAAATACAATTAATATATCTTTATACACAGAAAAAAGGTTATTCCAATTTGGAATAACCTTTTTAATCAATCCGTTTATAACAATATAGCTTTTCTTTATAAAAATTGTATTACAATTTATCAAAAAAAAGGTACACTGAAAACTGTTATGATTATAATTTTGTTACGTTAGTAGCTTGAGGACCTTTTTCACCTTGAACTACGTCGAATTGAACATCTTGTCCTTCTTCTAAGGATTTAAAACCATCCATGTTAAGACCTGAGTAATGTACAAATACGTCGTTTCCTTCTTCATCTGAAATAAATCCATAGCCCTTTTGGTTATTAAACCATTTTACTGTACCTTTGTTCATATATATTTTTCCTCCAAAAATTATTGCTGTTATTAATTTAATAACAGGTTCACAAATTGATGCGACAAAGCAAGTATATCACCCTTTATACTTTATGTCAAACCTTTTATTGCTATTTTTTGTGTGATTTCATTGGATTTGCCGATGCTCCGTTTTGTTGCCTTTTGCGTTAATTCATCCTTTATCTTGCTATAATTATATACATTAAATAAGGGTGAGGTAAGATGGCATATTCATTAAGTGATAAATTAAAGTTTTTAAGATTAAATAATAATCTAACACAAACTGATATAGGTAAGCATCTTAATATGACAAGACAAGGTTATGCTCATTACGAAAAAGGAGATCGAGATCCTGATCCAAAAACCATCTTAAAGTTAGCTAGATTCTATGATGTTGATGTGGTTGACCTAATTGATGATAATGTATTACCCTCGGAAATTGCCTATTTCGTTGAATCTACACCTTATAGCACTGATAGGACATATAAGGATTCACCAAAGACTAAAAGGATCTCAATAAGTGTTACAAGCCAAGAAATGAACTTGATTAGATACTTTAGGAAATTAGATCCTGATGAAAAAGTAGCTCTTTTAAATATTATAGAAGAAAAAACAAAAAACAAGGAATAAGAACTTATTCATATAGAATAAAGTCTTATTCCTTTTTTATATTATTATCTTATTATGCATTATTTAGTGTTTCATAATTATTGTCTTCTAGCACGGATATAGCCTTTTTGTTATCTGAAGTTTTTATAATCATAGAAGGCATCTTGCCTGAATCTAATAAGTACATATATGAAATACCTATCTTTTCTTCTGATAAACATCTAAGCATCTCATGTAATTTTCCTACTTGATGAGCTACTTTAACCCCTATAACATCAACTAGTTTTGCCGAAAAATTTGCATCCGTTAAAGCTTTTAATCCATTCTCAGGATCTGATACTATAATCCTAAGAACACCAAAATCTCTTGTGTCTGCAAGAGTAATTGAGAGTATATTAATATCGTTATTTCTTAGTGTTTGTGTAACTTGTTCTAACCTACCATCTTTATTTTCAAGAAATACAGTTAGTTGCTTAATGAACATAAGAACAGCCTCCTTAACTTTAGAAGAATATTTTTAATTTCCATTGATAGTTTTTATAGCTATCAGTAAGACTGATTATACTATTATTCTATTATCAATTACACGCTTTGATTTACCTTCGCTTCTTTCTAGACTATAAGGTTCTACTAACTTTACATTTATTGAAATACCAATTGATTGTGATAAAGCCTTTGCAATCTTTCTTCTTAGCCTTTCGATTTCTCCTATCTCATCAGATATAAAGTCTGTCTTTAATTCAACTTGTACTTCTAAGGTATCTAAATTATTTACTCTGTCAGCAACTAATAAATAATGTGGACTAGTTTCTCCAAGTTCATAAAGAGCTGATTCTACTTGGCCAGGGAAAACATTTACCCCTCTTATTATTATCATATCATCTGTTCGGCCGCGTAAGCTTCCCATTCTAGCAACTGTTCTTCCGCACTTACAAGGCTCCCTGGTTAAATTGGTTATATCTCTCGTTCTGTATCTTAATAAGGGTAGGGCTTCTTTAGTTAAACAAGTAAATACTATTTCACCAGTTTCACCGTCTTCTAAAGTTTCTAAAGTATCTGGATCAATTATTTCTGGATAAAAGTGGTCTTCATAAATATGTAGTCCTTGATGACACTCACAATCTGCAGAAACTCCTGGTCCAATAACTTCACTCATTCCATATATATTGTATGCTTTAATTCCTAATCTTTCTTCAATATCTTTTCTCATATTATCAGTCCAAGGCTCTCCACCTAAGATTGCATATTTTAGCTTTATTTTATTTAATAGATCTTTAGACTCTAACACTTCAATAATATGGAGAAGATAGGTTGGTGTACAGGCAATAGCTGTAACCCCCATGTCAACCATCATGGTAATTTGTTTCTTTGTATTACCTGCAGACATTGGTATAACTGTTGCTCCTACTTTTTCACTACCATAATGTAGTCCCAGACCACCTGTAAATAGGCCATAACCATATGATATTTGGATTATATCATTTCTTCCAACCCCTACCATAGTAAGTACTCTTGCTACACATTCTTGCCATATATCAAGGTCTTTTCTAGTGTAACCCACTACTGTAGATTTGCCTGTTGTGCCAGATGATGCATGGACACGTACTATCTCTGAGTCTGGTACAGCAAATAAACCTGTAGGGTAATTATCTCTTAAATCTTCCTTAGTTGTAAAAGGCAGTTTGGTAATATCTTCAATCCCTTTTATATCACCAGGTTCTAGACCTGCCTCTTGAAACTTTTTCCTATAAAACTCAACATTATGATAAAGTCTGTCAACTAACTTTACTAGTCTAACACTTTGCATATGAGTCATTTCATCTCTACTCATACATTCTTTTGTTTCATTCCAAATCATTCTTAGTCCTCCACTGTGATGATTTTAACTCCATTTTCACTTAGAATCTGCTTAGCTATTTCTAAATCATCTATATGCATTACCATTAAAGGAGATTTCTGATCTCTTATAACAAAAGAATATATATAGTTTAAATTTAAACCTGCTTCTTCAATAATTTTAAGTACCTTTTCTAATTCTCCAGGTTTATCTTCCAAATTAACAGCTATAACATTTGTAATTTTTACAAAGAAGCCTTCTTTTGTAAGTACTTCTCTTGCTAATTTGGGTTTGTCAACAATAATACGAAGTATACCAAACTCTGGCGAATCAAAGGTAGCAATAGCCCTAATATTAATATTATTTTCTCCTAGAACTGTTGTTACACTTCGTAAACTTCCTATTTCATTTTCTACAAAAATTGAAAGCTGTTTTAACATATTATTATCTCCCATCTAGCTATTATATCCAAGCTTAAAAGCTTGCTTATTTACCTCAATTGTTTTTGGAGGAACTGTTTCTTCAATAACCTTTAGCCACTCTTCCTCTGAAAACTCCATATGGGAAGCTGCAATTCCTAGTATAATTACATTAAAAGTTCTTGAATTACCTAGCTTTTTAGCTTCATTTAAAGCATCAACTGAAATTACATTATATTTCTTGGAAAGCTCCTCTATAATATTTTCTGGATACTTCTCACTACCAATGATTACAGGCATCGGGTCAATTCTAGCATCATTTACTATAAGAACTCCATCCTTTTTCAAATAATGAGCATATCTAGCTGCTTCTAGTCTTTCAAATGCAATAAGTACATCTGCTTGGCCTTCCTCGACTATAGGCTCAGCAACTTCCTCACCGAAACGAACAAATGTTACTACACTTCCGCCTCTTTGAGCCATACCATGAACTTCTGAAAGTTTAACATCATAGCCTGCTTGTAGTATTACTCCACCAAGCACTCTACTAGTTAGTAAGGTACCTTGACCACCTACTCCAACAATCATAACATTTTTTGTTTCCATCTTTGTTATCATTTCCGTTTCCATTAAAGAATAACCTCCTGGTTTATAGTTCTATAAGCTCCATTGCATCGAATTTACATAAATCAGCACATAATCCGCAGCCATTACATAAAGTATCATTAATAACAGCCTTTCCATCTTGGTCTTTAGTAATAGCAGGACATCCTGGCTTAAAGCAGGCACCGCATTTTTTACATTTCTCTGATATAACTTTATATTGCTTTGTTATTTTCTTCTCTAATAGAGCACAAGGAGACTTGGATACTATAACAGAAAGTTGATCTTTGTTTTGAGCCTCTCTAAAAGCTTGTTCAAGTCCATCAAGATCAAAAGAGTCTATTACTTGGACATCTTCAATTCCTAAAGCTTTACATATTTCCACAAAGTCTATTTGATATGTGTGATCACCCTTTAGGGTTATTCCTGTTGCAGGATTGTTTTGATGACCGGTCATTGCTGTTGTTGAATTATCTAAAATAAGAACTGTAGCTGTACTTTGATTATACACCATATTCATCAATGAGTTAATACCTGTGTGCATAAATGTTGAGTCCCCTATTACTGCTACCCAGTCTTTAATATATTCCTTACCTTTAGCTTTTTCCATTCCATGAAGACTAGAGATGCTTGCTCCCATACAAACTGTTGTGTCAATTACACTAAGTGGCGCTGCTGCCCCTAAAGTATAACATCCTATATCTCCTGCTCCATGAAGTTTCATTTTCTTTACTACATGAAATGTACTTCTATGAGGGCATCCTGGACAAAGTACAGGTGGCCTTCCTGGTACTTGATTTGCTTCCTCTAAGTTTAATTCTTCACCTTTTATTGCTGTCCTTAACAAGTTTGCGCTATATTCTCCAAGGACTGTGAAGATTTCCTTACCAATGCATTCAATTCCCCAAGATTTAACTTGTTCTTCAATAATAGGTTCTAATTCTTCTACTATGTATAGCTTATCTACTTTCCCAGCAAATTCTTCAATTAGCTTTTTAGGAAGGGGATTAACTATCCCTAATTTAAGTACAGAAGCATCTGGTAAAACTTCTTTAACATATTGATATGGAATTCCTGAAGTTATTATACCAATACTTAGGTCATTATATTCTACTTTATTAATAGGAAAATCATAAGAGTCTTCTATAAGTCTTCTATTTCTTTCCTCTACTATCACATGACGTTTCTTAGCATTGGCTGGTGACATAACATATTTAGGAACATCCTTAACATATGGTTTGTCTTCTATATCTTGTCTATCCTCTAAGTCTACTACTCCTTGAGAGTGAGAAAGTCTAGTTGTAGATCTAACTATAACTGGTGTGTCATATTCTTCACTTAATTCATAAGCAAACTTTACAAAGTCCTTTGCTTCTTGACTATCTGATGGCTCAATTACTGGTACTTTAGCAGCCCTAGCAACAGCCCTTGTATCTTGCTCGTTCTGAGAACTATATAGGCCTGGATCATCAGCTGCAATTAAAACAAGTCCACCATTAACACCTGTATAAGAGGATGCATAAAGTGGATCTGCTGCAACATTAACCCCAACATGCTTCATAGAAGCAAGGGCTCTAACTCCACTAAATGAGGCACCTAGTGCTACTTCATATGCAACCTTTTCATTAGGTGACCATTCAGCATATATTTCATCATAGTTTACTATACATTCACTTATTTCTGTGCTAGGTGTTCCTGGATAAGCTGCTGAAACTTTAACTCCTGCTTCATATGCACCTCTTGCCATAGCTTCATTTCCTAGCATTATCTTTTTCTTGCTCACTTTAGTTTACTCCTTTCAATTACAGCTATTACCTTAAGTCTGTTACTCTTTTTGCTTTACCTTCGAATCTTTTTAAACTGTTAGGAGCAACTAATTTTACTTTAGCTGTTAAACCTAAAACTGTACGTATTTTCTTTGTGATTTCATTTTCTAATTTTTTAAGATAAGTATATAATTCAAGCTTGCTGTCATCACATAGTTCTACTTTTATTTCTATACAATCAAGATAGTTTTCTCTGCTTACTACTATTTCATAATGAGGTCCGATTCCATCAATTTTAAGTAGTACCTCTTCAATTTGACTTGGAAATACATTGACACCTCTAATAAGCAGCATATCATCAGACCTACCTAATATGCTAGACATCCTTGCTGTAGTCCTACCACATGGACATGGTTCATAACTAAGCTTAGATATGTCCTTGGTGCGGTAGCGTATAAGGGGTAGCCCTTGTTTATTAATACAAGAAACTACAAGTTCCCCTTTTTGACCTTCTGGCAGTACCTGACCAGTATCTGGGTCAATAATTTCAGGTATGAAATTATCTTCGTTTATATGCATACCTCTAAACTCTAAACATTCACCAGATATACCAGGTCCCATTAATTCACTCATACCGTAATTTTGGGTAGCTTTCATGTCTTCGCCCCATAATTTGTTCATCTCATCACGCATTGACTCTGTCATGCCTTCACCACCAAATAGGCCTATCTTAACTTGTAAGTCTTTTGCTGGATCTATTCCCATAGAAAGGGCTACTTCAGCAATATGTAAGGCATATGAAGGAGTTGCAACTAATAGAGTTGTTCCAAAGTCCTTCATATACATAACTTGTTTTTCTGTGTTACCTGAAGATGCCGGTGCAACAATAGCTCCAAGATTTTCTAGTCCATAATGAAGACCTAGTGCTCCAGTAAACATCCCATAACCAAAGCAAATCTGTGCTATATCGTCACTTGATGCACCACCCATAACAGCAATCCTTGTTACTAAATCCGTCCATATCTTCATGTCATCTTTAGTATAGCCAACTACTGTAGGTTTTCCAGTTGTACCTGATGATGCATGAATTCTTACAATATCTTTTTTAGGTGATGTAAAAAAGTCATAGGGATAATTTTCCCTAAGATCATCTTTAGTTGTAAACGGAAGTTTCTCTAAATCATCTAATGACTTAATATCTTCAGGTTTTACCTTAGCTTGTATCATTTTCTCACGATAAGGTTTGTTTTTATCGTACATACGATTAACAGTTTCTTTTAAACGTTCTAATTGTATAACTTCTAACTCTGCCCTAGTAAGTGTTTCGTTATCGGACCAAATCATTATATTTGCCTCCACTTTGTTAAGTTTGCGCGTTCTCACTTTATCGCGTTAAACCATTATACAATATCTCTTATTCAAGTTCAAGGAAAACATTTAATTATTTGTCCGCTTTTTCTATAATGCCTATTCCTAGCTCTTCTAGTTGTTTTTCATCAACCGTACTTGGGGCTTTTGTCATAAGGCAAGAAGCATCTTTTACCTTTGGAAATGCAATAACATCACGTATGCTATCTTCTCCTGCCATTATCATAACCAGGCGGTCTAAACCATAAGCTAGGCCTGCATGTGGAGGAACTCCGTATTTAAAGGCTTCTAGTAAAAAGCCAAAACGTTCATGGGCTTCTTCTTTAGAGAAACCTAAGAGTTCAAATATCTTTTCTTGTATATCATTTTGATGAATACGAACACTTCCACCACCTATTTCTGTACCATTTAATACCATGTCATATGCTTTTGAACGTACATTTTCAGGTTCTGAATCTAATAAGTCTAGATCTTCATCTAATGGCATTGTAAATGGATGGTGCCTTGATACAAATCTGCCTTCTTCCTCAGAGTACTCAAATAATGGGAAGTCAGTTACCCACAAGAAGTCAAAAACATCTTCATTAATTAAGTCAAATTCTTTAGCAAGCTCTAATCTTAAGCTTCCTAAAACCTCACAGGAAGTCTCATAATCATCAGCAACAAATAGTAATAAGTCACCTGGCTGACCTGACATTGCACCAACTAGGTTGTCTAACTCATCTTCTTCCATGAATTTAACAAAAGAAGACTTGTATGTTCCATCTTCATTAACTGAAAGATAGGCTAATCCTTTGCCTCCAAAGTCTTTAGATAGGTCTACTAATCTATCTATCCTCTTTCTTGACATACCACCTTGGCCTTTAACATTGATACCACGTACAAAACCACCATCTTTAACAGTATTAGCAAAAACTCCAAATCCACAATCTTTAACCACATCGGATACATTTACAAGTTCCATACCAAAGCGAGTATCTGGTTTGTCAGAGCCAAAACGCTCCATGGCCTCTTTAAAGGTCATTCTCTTCATTGGTAATTCAACTTCTTTATCTAATATTTCTTTAAATATTCTTTGTATTAATCTTTCATTTATGTCCATTACGTCTTCTGCATCTACAAATGATAATTCAATATCAATTTGTGTAAATTCTGGTTGACGGTCAGCACGTAAATCTTCATCACGGAAGCATTTTGTTATTTGAAAATATCTATCAAAGCCTGAGCACATTAACAATTGTTTAAACAACTGTGGTGACTGAGGTAGGGCATAGAAATTCCCTTTATTAACACGACTAGGTACTAGATAGTCTCTTGCACCTTCAGGTGTACTCTTTGTAAGCATAGGAGTTTCAATTTCTAAAAATCCTTCATCTTCAAGAAACTCACGTGTTACCATGGCTGTGTCACTTCTCATTTTAAGATTTCTTTGTAAGTCAGGTCTTCTAAGATCTATATATCTATGTTTTAACCTAAGTTCATCTTTAGTTTTACTGTTTTCTTCAACTGGAAATGGAGGAGTTTCTGATTCTGACAATATCCTAAGCTCACTTGCCCTAACCTCAATATTTCCTGTTTTAAGGTTTTCATTAAAAGCACCTGAACGCTCTTCTACCTTACCAACTATAGCTACTACAAACTCTTGTCTTAGTTTTTCTGCCTTTTTAAAACCTTGGCTGCCTATATTTTCTTCTTCAAATATAATTTGAACTAAACCAGTACGGTCACGTAAGTCTAGGAAAATAATACCGCCCTTGTTTCTTGATTTTTGAACCCATCCCATTAATGTTACAGTTTCACCGATGTTAGCACTGGAAACTTCCGTACATCTATGGCTCCTTTTTAAACCTTTCATTGATTCTGACATTCTAGCCTCCTAACGAATATTTTCTAAAAATGTTTTGTATCCTTGTGTTGTTTCATAAATATCTACTTTACTAGTTATTTCCCAAGGTGCATGCATGTTTAATACAGCTACTCCACTATCAATAACTTCCATGTTATAATTTGCCATTATGTATGCTATAGTTCCCCCGCCACCTTGGTCTACTTTACCAAGTTCAGCAGTTTGATAAGATACATTGTTATCATCTAGTATTCTCCTTAATTTAGCAAGATATTCGGCATTTGCATCATTGGAGTTTGATTTACCTCTTGATCCAGTATATTTGCTAAATACCATACCTTTACCAAAGTAAGCAGAGTTTCTCTTTTCCATTACCTCTGGATAATTTGGATCATATGCTGCATTAACATCTGAAGATAACATAAATGAATTTGAAAGTGCACGTCTAAGTACAAGATCTGAATATTCACCTTGTAGGGCTATTATTTCAGCAACTGTGTTTTCAAAGAACATGGAATGCATTCCTGATGCACCAACACTACCTATTTCCTCTTTGTCAACTAGTATACAACAAGCTGTCATATCTGTTTCTTCCACATCAAAGATAGCTTTCATAGAAGTATATGCACAAACTCTATCATCTTGTCCATATCCCATAACCATACTTCTATCTAAACCATAATCTCTAGCCTTACCTGCTGGTACTACTTCTATTTCAGCAGAAATAAAGTCTTCTTCTTCAAAATCATATTTTTCTTTTATAATTTTTATAATATTTGCCTTAACTGCATCCTTTTTTTCACCTTCAAGGGGTATACTTCCTACTAGTATATCAAGGTCTTCTCCTTGAATTACTTGAGTGGCTGTCTTTTTCATTTGGTCAGCAGACAGATGAACTAACAAGTCACTTACACCAAATACAGGATCATTATCATCTTCACCAATTGATATAGTTACCTTGCTTCCATCTTTTTTAACTACAACTCCATGAAGAGCAAGAGGAATTGTAACCCATTGGTATTTCTTTATTCCACCATAATAGTGGGTATCAAGTAGGGCCATTTCGGTGTCTTCATATAAAGGATTTTGTTTTAGGTCTAGTCTTGGTGAGTCAAGGTGAGCACCTAGTATTCTCATACCATTTTCTAGTGGTTCTGAACCCATAACAAATAAGACAACTGCCTTACCCATGTTAGTTGCATATACCTTGTCACCTGGTTTTATTTCTTTTCTTTCTTTTATGTAATAGTTTATATCTTTGTAGCCTTCTTCTTTGGCTTGTCTTACAGCCTCGTCTACACATTCTCTTTCAGTTTTGCAGTCTGATATAAAATCTTTATATCCCTCGCTGAATTCAAATATTTTCTTTTTACCTTGATCGTCGTACTTTAACCATGCATTTTCTTTATTCATATGTTTTATCCTTTCGTATGTATATGTTGTGTTGTTGTATTGGTATCGGATTAAGTATAATAAGTAAAAACGGCGATCGTGACCCTGCCGCAAAGTCACCCTTATTTTACTTATTATACTTACTCCTATTGACAATAAACAATAGGCTTAGTTTGGTAATTGATTAAATTACTTGTTAGATTATTTACTGATGAAATATTCCACGATGTTATCTAATTCCACATCTTTTTCCTCACCAGTGTCCATTTGCTTAATGGTAACTTGTCTTTCTTTTAGCTCATTTTCGCCAATCAATAATGTATATTTAGCATTGATTTTATTAGCATATTTCATCTGGGCCCTTACACTTTTGTCCATGTAGTCTGTTTCTACGATTATGCCGGCTTTTCTAAGCTGGTCTACTATTTTGTAGGCACCTGGCTTTACCTTGTCTCCTATAGTACCAATATATAAATCAACTCTAGGCTCTTCAGGGAATTCTACACCCTCATCTTCTAAGAATTGAATAATACGTTCAATTCCCATACCAAAGCCCACAGCTGGATAGTCACGCTTATCATCTATTTCTTGAACTAGGTTGTCGTAACGGCCTCCACCACATAGGGTAAAACCTTCCTCGTTAATAAATTCAAACACTGTTTTTGTATAGTAATCAAGTCCTCTTACAATGGTTGTATCAACTATATATGGGATTTCTAGTTCAGTTAATAGGTCTTTTAGTTCTTCAAAATGCTCTTCACACTCATCATCTAGATAATCAATAGTCCTTGGTGCGTCTTTAACAATCTCTTGGCAAGATGGTACTTTACAATCTAGTACTCTTAGAGGATTCTTATGCATTCTTTCTCTACATGTATCGCACAAATCATCTTGATGTTCTGTTAAAAAGTCCACTAAAGCCTTATTATAGTCCTTTCTACAGTTGTCGCATCCTATACTGTTAATATGAAGTTTAGTTTGTTTTAATCCTACTTCATCTAGAAATCTTGTTACTAGGGAAATAAGATCCACTTCTGCTAGAGGACTTTTAGAACCAATAAATTCTACTCCAAATTGGTGATGTTGTCTTAACCTTCCACTTTGTGGTTGTTCATAACGAAAAGCTGGTGTTACATAGAAAAGCTTAGTTGGTTGGCTATCGTTAAACATGCTATTTTCAACAAATGCACGAATTACACCTGCGGTACCTTCTGGCTTTAAACTGATACTGCGGCCACCCTTATCTTCAAATGTATACATTTCTTTTTGTACTACATCTGTAGTCTCTCCTACTCCTCTTTGAAAAAGTACTGTATGTTCAAATACTGGAGTTATTATTTCTTTTATGTTATAACTTTTGCACAATTTTCTAGCTATGCTTTCTATAACTGTTCTTTTATGCATATTAGAACCATACCAATCTTGAGTACCTTTTGGTTTTTGTGTTATCATATTTTCCCTCCATCTTAGTTAGTCTTAGTTTTATAAATATTTCTCTTTAAACTCTATCTTTCTATCTATCATTTCATCAATACGCTCAATGTAATCTTTTAGGCTTTTTACATTTTCCACACGCCTGATTCTATGTTTTTCTTTAGATACAAACTTTGAAAGTGCTCCAGCACCTAAAGCAAGTATATTATGCTTATCTTCCATCATCAAGATGTTATATAAGCCTTCTTTACCTGGCTTTGCATAACCTATATTTTCAATATTATCTGCTGCACTCTTTTGTCTGTATAAATAATAGGGATAATAACCTGATGATTTTGCATATTTTTCTGTTATATATCTCATTTCACTAGCATCATCTGGCCTTAAGTCTTTATACTCTTCTAGTTGAAGATTAAGTCTTGCAGCCCTCTTAATTGCAAGAGCATGAACAGTTAGGCTATCTGGTTGTAATTTATCAATTTCTTTTAGGGTATAAGAGACATCTTCTACATCTTCACCTGGCAAGCCTATAATAATATCCATATTAATATTATCATGGCCTACTTGTCTAGCTAAATTAAAGACATCTATAACATCTTCCACCTTATGTCTTCTACCTATAATATCTAAGGTTTTTTGTGACATACTTTGTGGGTTAATAGATATTCTCGAAACCTTATATTTCTTTAGTATTTCTAGTTTTTCCTTGGTGATACTGTCAGGCCTACCAGCTTCAACAGTGTATTCCCCAACATTAGAAAAATCTATTTCTTCTTCAATAAACTTAAGTAACCTTTCTAATTGTTGCTCTGAAAGTGAAGTAGGTGTCCCTCCTCCTATATATACAGAAGTTAGGTGTTTATCAGTAATGTAAGATGATGCAAATGAAATCTCTTTCATTAAAGCATCAAGATATGCTTCTACTTTATCTTGATGCTTTTCTATTGAATAGGATGTAAATGAGCAATAAAGGCATGTACTAGGACAAAAGGGTATGCCTATATAAAGGCTATACCCATTTTTATAATCAATTTCTTCTAGTAATGTAAGCTCTCTTTTAGCAACTTCTAGGCTTATATCTAGCTTGTCATCACTACAATAATATTGTGTATTCATAAAGTCCCGAATTTCTTCATCTGTTTGGCCTTCTTCTAACATATCTAATACAAGCTTGGTTGGCCTAACACCAATTAAAGTTCCCCACTTAAGAATCCTGCCTGAAACTTTTGAGAAACACCTATAAACAAGTCTTTTTAAGCTATTACGATAAAATCTTTTATTAGAGTATTCTTGTTTATCACTTGTTTTATAATAGGGTTTATAATTAAGAAAAGCTTGTACATCTATTATATCTTCTTTTAGGTCTACTAAGATAATAAGTTTTGAGATCCTTTTAGAAGTTTTATCCTCGCTTATCAAGTTAGAATCAATAGTTCTAGCTCCTTTTACTATTACCTCTGTATAAGGATAAAAGGCTCTAGCTAGACTATATAAATCATTATTAAATTCTTTATTGTTAGTATAAATGGTTATCAAGTTTTTCACCGTTATTCAAGTATAAATGGATTGTGTGCTTTTTCATGTCCTATAGTAGTCTTTGCTCCATGGCCTGGATATACCTCAACTTCTTCAGGTAAAACAAAGAGTCTTTTTATTATTGAGTTACGAAGTGCCCTAATATCTCCTGTTGGAAGGTCAGTCCTACCTATTGAATCTGCAAATAATGTGTCACCGCTAAATAATACACCTTCATCTTCAATATAGTAGCATACTCCTCCTTGTGTATGACCTGGAGTATGGATTACCTCTATATCAAAACCTGCTAAATTCACCTTTTCATTGTCTTCTAGTAAAATATCCACTTCTAATTCATAGTTTTGTCTTATCATACCAGAACAATTTAAAGAGTCATTTTCAAAGATAGCTACTTCTTCTTTGGAACCATATGTCTTAATTCCATATTCCTCTACTAGGTCTTTTACAGCTATAACATGGTCAAAATGTCCATGAGTTAGTAAAATTGCTACTGGTTTTACATTAAGTTCTTTTATTTTTAAAATTATTTTATCCGCTTCAGCTCCCGGATCAATAATTATAGTTTCTTTGGTATTTTCATTGATTAATAAGTAACAGTTAGTAGAAACAACACCTACTACACAAGTTTTAATTATCATGCTTTTCTCCTTATCTAACCTGTAGTACGTTCTATATCAATTACATTTTCAACTTTTCGTAATTTATCAATAACCTTACTTAACTGGTCTACATTCATAATTTCGATTCCAACAGTTATAGTTGCTACTCCCTGTTTGTTAGTCCTTACTGTCATGGAGTCCACATTGATGTCTTCTTCTGTTAAGACTTTTGATATTTCAAGTAAAACACCACTTTTATCATTAGCATATATTTTGATTTCAGCAACATATAAGTCTCCAGAATCATCTAAAACAGTTGACACACTCCACTGAGCCTCTATTAATCTAGACCGATCTTCATCAGCAATATTTATAATATTAACACAGTCAGTTCTATGAATCGAAATTCCTCTACCTCTTGTAACAAAACCTACAATTTCATCTCCTGGTACAGGATTACAGCACTTAGAAAATCTTACAGCTAAATCATGAACTCCTTCAACTACAATACCACCTTTTTTGCTTGCTACTGTAGCTGGCTTCTTGCTTTCCTTAAATTCTGAAATTGTTTCCATAACCTTTTTGTCTGTTAATTCTTTTTTATGACTCTTTTCATACTCTACTACTAATCTATCAACTACCTGGCTCTCTTTTAAGCCACCATGTCCAACAGCTGCTAATATGGCGTTCCAATCCCTATAGCCATATCTTTGCATAACTTTTTCCATATATTCAGGCTTTAGCAAGTCACTAAGTACTATGCTTTTACTTTTTGCGTAACTTTGAATATGCTCCTTACCTTTAACAATATTTTCCTCTTTATTCTGGCTTTTAAACCATTGGTTAATCTTGTTCTTTGCAGAAGTACTCTTTACTATCTTTAACCAATCTCTACTTGGCCCTTTAGAGTTTTGTGATGTTATAATGTCAATCTGATCACCATTTCTAATTACATAATCAAAATTAACCAACTCTCCATTAACCCTAGCACCTACCATAGTATTACCTACAGCACTATGTATACTATAAGCAAAGTCTATTGGGGTAGAGCCTGCTGGAAGAGTTTTCACATCTCCTCTTGGAGTAAAACAATAAACATTATCTGAAAATAAATCCAAGTCAGATTTTAATAGACTTAAGAATTCTTCATTATCTGACATGTCTCTTTGCCACTCTAGAATTTCTCGAAGCCATGTAAGTTTTTCTTCTTCTGCATCTTCAGATGGCTTACCATCTACACCTTCTTTATATTTCCAGTGGGCAGCTATACCATATTCTGCCGTTCTGTGCATATCAAATGTTCTTATTTGAATTTCAAAACGATCTCCTTGTGGCCCAATAAGAGTTGTATGAAGGGATTGATACATATTTGGTTTAGGCATAGCTATATAGTCTTTAAATCTGCCTGGAATTGGTTTATACATCTCATGGATTATCCCTAGAGCTGCATAACAATCCTTAACAGAATCAACCATAATTCTAACAGCAAATAAATCATATATTTGATCTAAAGCCTTGTCTTGGGTGACCATTTTCTTATATATACTAAAGAAGTGCTTACTTCGTCCTCCAACCTTGGCTTTTATACCTGCTTCATCTAAATGCTCTTGAACTTCATCGACTATAGTATCAACTATGTGTTTTCTTTCACTCTTCTTTAATTTAATTTTTTCAGCAAGTTCATGATAAATCTCTGGTTCAAGGTATTTAAGAGATAAATCATCTATCTCTACTTTTATTTTAGAAATACCAAGCCTTTGAGCAATTGGTGCATATATTTCTAGTGTTTCCTTTGCCTTTTCTCTTTGTTTTTCTGGAGTTTGATACTCCATAGTTCTCATGTTATGAAGTCTATCTGCAAGTTTAATCAAAATTACCCTTATATCTTTAGCCATTGCCAAAAACATCTTACGTAGGTTTTCCGCTTGAGCTTCAACCTTATCTTTGGAATAATTTATATTTGATAATTTAGTTACTCCATCCACTAATAAAGCTACTTCTGGACTAAACATTTCACTTATATCATCTAAAGTATAGTGAGTATCTTCAACTACATCATGAAGAAGTCCTGCTACAATACTTTCTTTATCTAATTCTATATCTGCTAATATAAGTGCTACCCAAAGAGGATGAATAATATAAGGTTCTCCAGATTTTCTCAACTGTGTTCCATGAGCTTCTTTTGCAAGTTTATAGGCCTTTTCTATCATGGAAAAATCAACAGAAGGGTGATAACTATCAATTGTCTTGATTAAGCCATCATAAAGTTTGTCTGGGCTAACATAGTCCTCTGGTAGATTTATTCTTGGGTTTTCACTAACGTCTTTAGTTTTATCATTACTAGTATCTTTATTCTTTTCTTTATTAAGCTTTTCATCTAATTTATTAGTTTTCTTCATTTGTTTTTTAACTTTCTTATCCTTTTCCATGATATCACCACCTTTTATATTCTTCTTATTATCCAGAATTCTTCTTGGTTTTTAAATAAGGCTCCAAAGAACAAGGAGCCTAGTTAATTGTTACAAACAAGATTATAATGCTTAGAAGATTTATTTAATTACCTGGATATTTAATAACAGATTCAACATTATAGCCTTCTAATTTATCTCGACCATTTAAACCTTCTAATTCCATTAAAAATACTATTTTAACTACTTCTCCGCCTAATCTTTCTACTAATTTAGTAATAGCTTCGATTGTGCCTCCAGTAGCAATTAAGTCATCTACAACTACTATCTTTTGTCCTGGTTTTATTGCATCCTTATGGACCTCAACTATCTCAGAACCATATTCTAAGTCATATTCCTCTTCTATAGTTTCATATGGAAGCTTACCTTTTTTTCTAACTGGTATAAAGGGCTTATACATATTATAAGCAATTGGAACACCAAAGATAAAACCTCTAGACTCTGGTCCAACAACTAAATCAAATTCAACATCCTCAAGATGTTCTTGTATCTGGTCAACTGCCATTCTAAGTCCATCTTTATCTTGTAAAACAGTTGTTACATCACGAAATATAACCCCTTCTTCCGGAAAATCTGGTATACTTCTTACGTATTCTTCCAATTTCTTCATTATTATCCTCTTTCTTGTTTAATTCGCCTGTTCTTAACATTATATCATTAGTGATATACCATTTCAATTTACTATCATCTCATAAATACATAGAAATATCGACATGTCAAGACATTTGTTTTGTTAATATTGTATGGTTATTGAGTTATCAGGTAGCTATCAATTATAACTTGTACTGTCCTTGTGCCCATATATTCATTAATGTTAGGGTAATATGTTATATTAAACACAATATCACTTTCTATATTCATAAACATTTTTTTAACCCTATCCTGTCCAAACTTATCCGATAAGTCATCTAATAAGCTTTCTGCATCCTTAAAATATAGGGCATCTATCTTTCTCCCATATTTATTTGTTATTTCTAGTTTTAAAGTGTTTTTATTCTTACCAAGGAGAAAGGCTCTATTAACTTTAACATTTCTCTCTGCAAAGACTGGTTTAGGATTCCCCTTGCCAAAAGGCTCTAAGACTTTAAGTTCATTTACTAATTCTTCAGTAATATAACCTAAAGGCAGAACCACATCTATAACTACTTTCTTGCGCAAATCATCATCAGTGAGGCTTGTTTGTTTATTTAAAGCCCTTCTAAATGACTCAATGTTTTCTTCTTCAAGGGAAAGACCTGCTGCCATTGGATGCCCACCGAACTTAGTCAAATATCTTTTAACTTTAGTAAGCTCTTTAAACATATTATATTCTTCAATGGAACGACCGGAACCTTTTACACCTTTTTCAGCTTTTGTAAGAACAATTGTTGGCTTATTATATTGTTCCCTAACTCTCCCTGCTATTATACCTGCTATACTTTCATGACAATCAGGCAAGTATATTACTAATATCTTGTCGTCTTTTAAAACACTAGTCTCAACTTGATCTATAGCCTCTTCGGTACCACGGGCTGTCATATCTTTTCTTTCATCATTTAGGTCTTTTAACTCTTTTGCTATATCGTATGCTTGTTCTTTGCTTTCAGCAAGTAATAATTGTAAGCCTTTTTCTGCTGTATCTAACCTACCTGAAGCATTTAAGCATGGACCTATTATAAAACCCAGATGATAACCAGAGAGTTTCTCAATATTAATATTACACAAGTCAATTAAGGCATTAAGTCCGTAATTGCTAGACTTTCGTAGTTGTTTTAAGCCAAGCTGTACTAAAACACGGTTCTCACCTAATAAGTCCATAACATCACAAACTGTTGCAATTGCAACTGCTTCAATTAATGGATATAATTCTTGGCTGTCTATACCATATATTTGATATAAAACCTGTATTAACTTAAATGCAAGAGCAGCTCCGCAAAGTTCTTTGTTTGGATACTGACATTCCCTTTGCTTTTGATTAATCACAGCATCAGCCTTAGGAATTTGTTCAATCTCCTTACCATTTTCCTCTATTATTGGAATCTCATGATGGTCCGTAATAATAACTGTCATACCCTTCTCTTTGGCCATAGAAACCGGACATGCCGCTGCTATACCATTGTCACAGGTAATAATGGTATCAATTTTATCATCATATGCGGTTTGAATTATATTTGAATTAATACCATATCCATCTTTAATTCTATCTGGTATTTCATAGGAAACCCTAGCACCACATCTTTGTAATCCTCTATATAGGATGAATGTAGCACAAATACCATCCGCATCATAATCTCCTATAATCCTAATATCTTTACCTTGCTTAATTTTATCCTGTAAAATACTAGATGCCTTATCTATATCCTTTAATAATTCAGGCTTATATAAACCATCTAAACTTGGATGTAAGAATCTATCTATATCCTCGTCTTCTACTACATCACGATTTGCTAAGATTCGAGCAATAACTTCACTTATACCATGGTTTTTCATCATGGACTTAAAGTCTGCCTTTTTACTTCTTACTACCCATCTTTCCATCCCTATACCTCAGCTTTCGCAGCTTGAAGCATTATTGCACATTCTACACGTTTTCTTTGGAGGTCACAGCCAATATCATAGGTATCATTAATATCTCCCTTATCATTATAGGAATTCGCTGCACAACCACCACTACAATAAAACTTAGCAAAGCACTCTTTGCAATTATC
>CAZXSM010000013.1:0-1688 GCA_964643255.1 uncultured Lachnospiraceae bacterium | reverse complement strand
AAATACATTTCCCATTAAAAATTCTTCTTGTCCAACAAATTGGTGGCATGGATATAGGTCTCCCCATGGATTAACAGCTAGATATTCTGTACCAGAACCACATCCTGATAAGCGTTTTGCAACACAAGGTCCACCAGTTAAGTCAATCATATAGTGGAAGAAGTTGAAATCTTGGCCTGCTTTTTCTTTCTCAATCATATATTGGGCAAGTTCATCATACTGGTCAAATATCACAGGAATATCTTCTTCCCTTATAGAATATGGGTCGTCTGGATCTGTTACAACAGGCTCAATGGAGATTTGTTTGAAACCTAGTTCTGCCAAATGTTTCACATCTTCACTAAAGTCCAGATTGTTTCTTGTAAAGGTTCCTCTAACGTAATAATTATCTTGATTTCTTGACTCTGCAACTTTCTTAAACTTAGGTAGAATTATATCATAGCTACCCTTGCCATTATGAGATGGTCGCATATGGTCATGTACTTCTTTTCTACCATCTATACTAAGAACTACGTTATCCATTTCCTTATTGGCAAATTCAATTATATGGTCATTAAGTAAAACACCATTAGTTGTTAGGGTAAATCTGAAGTTTTTATTATGAATCTTCTCTTGTTGTCTTCCATACTTAACTAAGTCTTCAACAACCTGAAAGTTCATTAAAGGCTCTCCACCAAAGAAGTCAACTTCCAGATTTCTTCTGTTGCCAGAATTCTCTATTAGAAAGTCTAGGGCTGCCTTACCTACCTCATAAGACATTAGTCCTTTTTCACCCTTATATTCGCCTTCTTCTGCAAAACAATAACGACAAGCAAGGTTACAATCATGAGCAATATGTAAACATAGGGCCTTTACAACTGTATCCCTTTGCTTAAATTCAGATATATAATCTTCATATATATCTTCAGTGAATAGTAATCCCTCATCTTTTAGTGTTTCTATATCATCATAAGCATGGCTAATTTCTTCTTTAATTGTGTTTTCATCTATTTTATTATCATTGTCCTCTGCTTCAAATAAGTATCTATATTTAGAATCAATGTACTTGCCTGACAATGTATTAATTATAGTTTCTTTATTTTCATTTTCATACATAGCTATAATGTCATATACAAGATCGTCAACCACATGTATGTGGCCACTGTTTACGTCTAAGACAATATTATAGCCATTATTTTTATATTGGTGCACCAAAGCGCATATCCCTCCATCTAATAAGATAATAAGCAGCGATATCTAAAAGCTGTCGAAAAACGTCCTAATTTATCATTTTTCGGAGCCTTCTTCCTCGCTGCTTAAAGTAGCCTTCTAAACTTATAAATAAATAGATATTTAAAAAGTTTTCGCTGGCCTCTTTAAATTTCAATTATGTAACTACTTGCTGTTTAAGGTTTCACAGCTTTGATTTCCTACAGTACATGAAGTTTTACAAGCAGATTGGCATGAAGTCTGGCATTCGCCACATCCACCTTTTTTCATAGTATCACTTAAATTACGTGTATTTAGTGTTTTTATTCTTTTCAAAGTAAAACCCTCCTTATGCGAAAAGTTATTTCTTAATACTTGATAGCTTTCTTACGAAATGACTATTTAAACTATTATAACATATGACTAAAAATATGAAAAGCTTTTGTAGAATATTCAAGTCAAGAAATAAGTTGACATGTAAGTATGCGCTAACTTAACAT
>CAZXSM010000012.1:0-33689 GCA_964643255.1 uncultured Lachnospiraceae bacterium | reverse complement strand
GAAGCAATAGATTATATAGAGTCTCAAAAAGGACGTCATTTTAATCCTGACTTAGTAGACCTATTTGTCGAGAATTTAGATAAAATATTAGAAGGCGTTGAGGGTTAAGGGGTGTTGACTTGTTAGCTCATTTCAATTATAATAAGTTGATGTATGTTTACTACTTACATGAGCAGACAAAGTCAATATTAACCAGATAAAAATCTTAGAATAAGAAAGATTGTATAATATGATTAAGAGTATGACAGGCTTCGGGAGATTTGAAGAAGTTAATGAAAATTATAAAATTCTTGTGGAGATGAAAGCAGTTAACAATAGGTATTGCGATATTAATACTAGACTTCCCAAGAAATATATATTTCTAGAAGGAAAGATACGTAATCTAATCAAGAATTATGTTGACCGAGGTAAGATTGATGTATTTATTACTTATTATGAATATACTGATAATAAGTTAAGTATTAAATATAATGAAAGTCTTGCAGAAGAATATATAAACACATTAAAATCTATAGAAGAAAGATTTAGTCTAGATAATGATATTAGGGTGTCTACAATTGCTAGACTTCCAGAAGTATTAACATTAGCAGAAGAATCTACTAATGAAGATGAGGTATGGCCTGTGTTTAAAAGGGCTATAATTAATGCAAGTGAGGATTTATCAGCAGTAAGAAGTCTTGAAGGTAAGTACTTACAAAAGGACTTACTATCTAAACTAGATAATATGGATGAATATATATCATTTATAGAAAGCAAGGCACCAGAGATTGTTAGGGATCATTATAATAACTTGAAAGAAAAAGTAGCAAATCTTCTAGGCGATACTTCTATTGATGAAAGTGTTTTAGCAACGGAAGTTGCAACATTTGCAGATAAGGTATCTATTGATGAAGAGCTAGTAAGGCTTAATAGTCATATTAAAAACATGAGAGATACTCTAAATATGGGAAAAGGAATTGGGAGAAAGTTAGATTTTATAGCCCAAGAAATGAATAGAGAAGCTAATACAATTCTATCTAAGGTAAATGATTTGGAAGTAACAAATGTTGCTATTGACTTAAAGACTGATATAGAAAAAATAAGAGAACAAGTTCAAAATATTGAATAAGAAAAGAGGTTTTATCTTGAATTGTCTTATTAACATTGGTTTTGGCAATGTAGTTAATTCTAATAGAATCCTAGGAGTTATTAGTCCTAACTCAGCTCCAATTAAGAGAATGGTCCAAAATGCTAAGGATGAAGGTGTTGCCATAGATGGTACTTGTGGAAGAAAGACAAAGTCAGTAATTGTAATGGATACAGGACATTTGTTTTTATCGGCCCTTCTACCTGAAACTATATTACATAGGGTGAATTCATTAGAAGATATAGAAACAACTATGAAATAATTGCAAAATAGGAAAGGAGCATTTATATGTTACGTCCATCATATACAGATTTAATGAGAATAGTAAATAGTGAAACAGGCCCAGGTGAGGATCCTGTTGTTACAAGCCGTTATTCTATAGTTCTTGCAACAGCGAAGAGGGCAAGACAGCTTATTAATGGAGCTGAACCACTTGTGGAAACAGAATCACAAAACCCTTTGTCTATAGCTGTAGAAGAATTTAATGAATCAAAGGTAAGAATTATAACTGACGAAGAAAATTAAATACTCTAAATGTTTATTAATGATTTATATATTATTAAACTGTTGCAATTCTATTTTGATTAAACTTTTAATTATATCATTTATAAAAAGAAGTAAATAGATTGCAACAGTTTTTACTCATAAGTAGTTTACATATTGAAAGTCTGTAAGGTGAAGATGATGAAAAATGATTATAATCAATCTCTAGACAATTTATATGAAGAAAACACAAATAAAGAAAATAAAGAGGAATTTAATTTGGTTGGAGAAATAATAGAAATGATAATATATTTTCTTGTCGTATTAATATTATTTCTACTACTTCAGTTTTTTGTTGGTCAACATATAGAAGTTAATGGCAAATCTATGGAAAACACCTTAAGTGATAAGGATCATTTAATATTAGAAAAAGTATCTTATAGATTTAGAGACCCCGCAAGATTTGATATAATTGTGTTTCGCCCCTTTGACACAAATGAAGATAAAGATACATATTATATTAAAAGGATAATTGGGCTACCAGGAGAAAGTGTGCAAATTATTGATGGGCAGATATTAATTAATGATAAAGTTTTAGAAGAAAATTATGGCAATGAGATAATTGCTAATGCTGGTATTGCTAGTGAAAAAATAATTTTGAGTGATGATGAGTATTTTCTTTTAGGAGACAACCGTAATAATAGTAGTGATAGCAGGTGTAAAGCAATTGGACCTGTTAAAAGAGATGTAATAATAGGACGTGCTTGGACTAGAATATGGCCCCTTAAGGATATAGAGATACTCGATCACTAATTCAATATAGATGGTGATGTGGATGAGTACTAATGAAGAAGAAATAGAAGTTGAGTCAGAGACTCAGGTTGAAAATATAGAGGAAACTATAAGTAATGAAATAGACGAAAACAAAGTAACAAATGATAATGATATAAAGAAAGAAAAGAACAAAGATAAGGATCAAGAAGAGAGCAGCTTGTTTGCTATTCTGATTGACATAACAAAATATTTAATAATAATAATCATAGCTACAAACTTACTAACTAGTTTTGTAATACAAAGAACCATTGTATCTGGCTGGTCTATGGAGGACACTTTATATGAAGGGGATAACTTACTAGTAGAGAAAGTATCCTATAAGTTTTCCGATTTAGAACGTTTTGATATAATTGCATTTTATCCATATGGAAAAAATGAAGAAGAGTATTATATTAAACGCATTATTGCTTTACCAGGAGAGCATATAAAGATTATGAATGATGATATTTATATAGATGGTAAGCTATTAGAAGAAGATTATGGCAAGACAGATTTAATGGGATATCTAGGAATAGCAGAAGATGGAATACAACTTGGCGAGGGTGAATATTTTGTATTAGGAGATAATCGAGAAGAGAGTTTTGATAGTAGGTATGTGAAAGTAGGGCCTATTAAATTTGATGAAATTGAGGGCAAAGCTTTAATTAGAATTTGGCCTTTAGACAAATTTGGTATACTTGATTAAACTTAATACTCGATATTATAAATGTAGTAAATATAAATGTTTTGGAGGGTAATTAATGAAACTATCTGACTTATTAGAAAACACGAAGTTTATTTGTGAACAAGGTGAAATAGATATAGAAATAGAAAATCTGGTATATGATTCCCGCAAAGTTGTAAAAGGTTCTGTGTTTGTTTGTATTTCTGGCATGATCCGTGATGGGCATTTTTTTGCTGATGCAGCAGCCACTAATGGGGCAGCAGCCATAATAATTGAAACAGATATAGAACCAATAGATGGAGTAAGTATAATTAGGGTTGAAGATACAAGACAAGCCCTAGCTGAAATATCTGCAGCATATTTTGGACACCCAGCTGAGGAACTTACCACTATTGGTATAACCGGTACTAAAGGCAAGACAACAGTTACATATATGGTAAGAGATATATTAGAAAATTCAGGTATAAAAACAGGCCTTATAGGTACAATAGAAACTCTTATAGGCAATGAAACTATATCAGCTGATAATACTACTCCAGAATCTTATATTATCCAAGAAAACTTTAGAAAAATGGTAGATGCAGGTTGTAAATGTGTGGTTATGGAAGTTTCATCCCAAGGACTTATGATGAAACGTGTAAGCGGATTTACATTTGATTATGGCGTGTTTACTAATCTTGAACCAGACCATATTGGCCCAACAGAACATAAAGATTTTGATGACTATCTTAATGCAAAATCTTTACTCTTTAGAAGTTGTAAAGTAGGGATTATTAATAAAGATGACAAACATTATATCGACGTATTAAAGGGTCATACTTGTGAAATAGAAACTTTTGCTATTGAACAAGATGCTGATATAAAGGCGAATAATGTAGATTTACATATAGAAGATGGAAGTCTAGGTGTAAGTTTCGATGTGAGTGGATTAATAGAAGGAAACTTCCGCTTAAATATTCCTGGACGTTTCAGTGCTTATAATGCTTTAACAGCAATTGCAATATCTAATCGTCTTGAAGTACCATTAGAATCTATACAAGATAGTCTAGAAAAGGTAAGGGTCAAAGGAAGATTAGAGAATATTAACATATCTTCAAACTTTACACTACTTATAGACTATGCTCATAATGCTATGAGTTTAGAGAGTTTATTATCAACTTTAAAAGAATATAAACCTAACAGACTTGTATGCATGTTTGGCTGTGGTGGTAACAGGTCTAAACTTAGAAGATATGAGATGGGTGAGATTTCATCAAGAATAGCTGATTTAACAGTTGTAACTTCTGATAACCCGAGATTTGAAAAACCTGAAGAAATAATAGACGACATTCTAATTGGTGTAAAAAAAGGCAAGGGAGATTATGTTACAATTGTAGACCGTAAGGAAGCTATTAGATATTGTATTGAAAATGCTCAAGTTGGTGATTTGATAGTATTAGCAGGAAAAGGACATGAAGACTATCAAGAGATAGAAGGTATTAAATATAGTATGGATGAAAGAACTCTTATCAAAAAAATACTAGAAGAAATGAAAGAAGAAGGAATCAAGATAATATAAAGGTGGTGTAACTAAGCTCTTGTTCGGGCATAAAGCCTGAATATAGAGCTTATATGCTTATGAAAAAGATTAAGATATCTCAAGTGGTAAAGTCTGTAAATGGAAGGATTATCCATAGTAAGCCATCAGATGTTACATCACTTAGTATAAGTTCTGTAAGTACGAATTCTAAAAAAATATCTAAAGGCGGTTTATTTGTGCCTATTATTGGAGAAAATCATGATGGCCATAATTTTATTGAAGATGCTTACAATCATGGTGCCATAGCCTGTTTCACATCAAGAGATGATATTTACCATGATGGTCTTATATGTATCAAGGTTTCTGATACTTTAGAAGCCCTACAAAATCTAGCTAGATCCTATAGAAATCAGTTTTCTATTCCGCTAATAGGTATTACAGGTAGTGTCGGGAAAACTACAACTAAAGAAATAGTTAGTTCTGTCCTTGAAACAAAGTATAAGGTTTTAAAGACAGAAGGCAACTTAAACAGCCAAATTGGCTTAGCTTTAATGATGTTTCGTATAGAAGAGGATCATGATATAGCTGTAATTGAAATGGGTATAAGCCAAGAAGGGGAAATGGAAAGGCTAGTTTCAATAGCCCAACCAAACCTTGCAATTGTTACTAATATAGGTGTATCCCATATAGGCTTATTAAAGACCCAGGAAAATATCAGAAAAGAAAAACTAAACATAATTAATAAGTTTTCTAATGACTCTTGTCTTTTTATCAATGGAAACGATGATTTGTTGTGGGAATTAAAGACAAAGAAAGAAGATCAAGATCCTAGCAAACATGAAAACAAGGAAAATTCACAAAAATTTGATAAGATAAGTTTAAACAAAGCTACTTATGAAGGACTAAGTAATTCCAAGCTTATATCTTTTGGTACGAGGTCAAGGAATGATTATAGAGCCATTAATATCCAAAGTATTGATGGAAAGACTCATTTTACTTTAGTTAATAAAGACAAGGTTATTAAGGAAGATTTAGTAATAAATGTCTTAGGCGTCCATAATGTTAATAATGCCCTTTGTGCTATAGCCCTAGCAGAACACTTCAATATACCAATTAATTTAGCAAAGCAAGGTTTAGAATCATATAAACCTATTGGTATGAGAGGAGAAATTAAAAAGGCTGGTGGTTTAACCATTATTGATGATACCTATAATGCAAGTCCGGATTCTATGAAAAGTGGAATAGATGTCCTCATATCTTTAGAGAATGTAAAACGTAAGATTGCAGTTTTGGCTGATGTTTTGGAACTTGGGGATATATCAAAACAAGCTCATTATGGTGTGGGCCAGTTTATTTCTCAAAAAGATATAGATGAACTTGTTACAATTGGCAATGAGGCTAAATATATAGCAGAAGGCCTAAGAAGTCATAATAACAACATTACAGTCCATTCATTTAATGATAATGGTCAAGCAATAGATTATTTGGATACTAGCTGTAGACCAGGAGATGCCTTGTTAGTTAAGGGATCCAGAGGAATGAAAACAGAAGAAATTGTTAATTTTTTTATCAATAAATATAATTGAGATATAGTAAGGAAGGTATGATTTATGACTAATGTATATGCAGATGTTATTATAGATATATCACATGAAGATTTAGATAAACCATACCAATATCTTGTACCCAAAGAACTTATTGAAAATGTCACAATCGGCTCAATGGTGGAAGTTTCATTTGGAAGAGGAAACAGAATCATTAATGGTTATGTAATTGGTATATCTTACAAAGCTAAAATTGATATAAAAAAGATTAAACCTATTAAATCGGTAGTATCAGAGGGTATTGTAATTGAAGGTCACCTTATACAATTAGCCTACTGGATAAAGGCTACTTTTGGGTCGACAATGAATGAAGCCTTAAAAACAGTAATTCCTGTTAAGAAAAAAATACAAGCTAAAACCCAAAAAAGAGTTAAACTAGCCTTGTCTAAAGTGGAGGCTAATGAATACTTAGAAACATGGAAACAAAAAAGTTACACGGCCCGTGTTAGATTATTAGAACCTTTAATAAAGCATGGGAATTTAGATTATACTTATGTTACAAAAAAGCTTAAGATTCCATACTCTACCCTAAGGGATTTAGAAGAGAGAAATGTTATTAGTATAGATGAAAAGATAATATATAGGAACCCTCTTATAAATATGCCGGTTCATAAAAAGGATATTAAGTTAACTAATAGTCAACAATTTATTGTAGATGACTTTACTAATGAATATGCTAAAGAAAAAAGAGGAACTTATTTAATTCATGGTGTTACAGGTAGTGGAAAAACAGAAGTATATATAGAGATTATTTCTAATGTAATTGATATGGGTAAACAAGTAATTATGTTGATACCAGAAATTGCTCTTACCTACCAAACTGTTTCCCGTTTCTATCAATACTTTGGTAATAGAGTTTCTATTATGAATTCTAAAATGTCACCAGGAGAGAGATATGATCAATATCTTAGGACAAAGAATGGAGATATAGATATTATTATAGGACCTCGTTCAGCTCTTTTTGCTCCATTTAATAACTTAGGCCTTATTATAATAGATGAAGAACATGAGGATTCATATAAATCAGAAACACCACCTAAATATGATGCAAGAGCAGTAGCCTTAAAAAGGGCACAGCTAACTAACTCAAGCCTGATACTAGGGTCAGCCACTCCCTCAATTGCTTCTTATAAGAAAGCCTTAGATGGAGAGTTTAAGCTTTATGAGTTACCAGATAGGGTTGGTGGAGGTAGATTACCTGAAGTTAGCATAATTGATCTTAGGAAAGAATTAAAAGCTAAAAATATGTCTATATTTAGCAGAAAGTTACAGTACTTAATTAGTGACAGGCTAAATAAAGGTGAGCAAATTATGCTTTTTATAAATAGAAGAGGTTATGCAGGATTTGTTTCATGTAGATCATGTGGTCATGTTATAAAATGCCCACACTGTGATGTATCCCTTACTTCTCATAAGGATAGTAAGTTGATATGTCACTATTGTGGATATAATGAAAAAATGTCTAAACTATGCCCATCATGTGGGTCAAGGTATATTGCAGCATTTGGTACTGGAACTCAAAAAATAGAATCTTATGTTAAGAAAATGTTTCCAAAAGCTAGAACACTTAGGATGGATGCTGATACTACAAGGAAGAAAAACTCTCATCAGGAGATATTGTCACTATTTGCTAAGGGTCAGGCTGATATATTAATAGGAACTCAAATGATTATTAAGGGTCATGATTTTCCTAAGGTTACCTTAGTTGGTATACTAGCAGCAGACCTGTCTCTAAATGTAGGAAATTATATGGCAGCAGAGAAAACCTATCAAATGTTAGTACAGGCATCAGGTAGGGCTGGTAGAGGAAATATAGGTGGGCAAGTGGTTATCCAGACATATAACCCAGACCACTACAGCATAGTAGCTGCTAGTAAAGATGATTATTTAGACTTTTATAATAAAGAGATTAAATATAGAGAATTACTTATGTATCCTCCTATAGCAAATATATTAGCAATATTAGTAACATCAGAAGACGAAGACAAAGCAGAAAAAGCAGCTTTACTTATAGAAGGAGCAACAAAAGAATGGGAAGATAATAAAGCAGACAAGACATCACATATTATTGGTCCTGCACCTGCAAAGTTATCTAAAGCAAAAGACTTTTATAGGTTTATAATATATGTAAAACAAAAAGACTATGAACATTTGATAGACTTAAAAGATTATTTGGAAGGATATATTAATTATTCAGAATATATGAAGGACTGTAAAATACAGTTTGATTTTAATCCAATTAACACTTATTAGAATAAATTATTTACATTGAAAGGAATGGTAAATATGGCAATAAGAAAAATTAGAATAATAGGAGATAGCATTTTAGAAAAAAAATCTAGACCTATTAAGAAGTTAGATGAAAGAACAAAGACTTTAATAGAAGATATGCTTGATACTATGTATGATGCTAATGGTGTAGGACTTGCAGCACCACAAGTAGGTGTCCTAAAGAGAATTATTACTATAGATGTTTCGGAAGAAAGAGGTAAGCCACTTATATTAATTAACCCTGAGATAATTGACTCCAGTGGTGAACAAATGGACTTTGAAGGTTGCTTAAGTGTGCCAGGTCAGTCAGGACAAGTAGAAAGACCTAACTATGTAAAAGTAAAAGCATTTGATGAAAACATGGAAGAAATAATAGTGGAAGGTGAAGAGCTTCTAGCTAGAGCACTATGTCATGAAATTGATCATTTAGATGGTAAGCTTTATGTAGATAAGGTTATAGGAGACATAGTTTATACTGATATAGAAGATTCAGAAGATATTTTAGAAGATAAGGGGGAAGTTTAATGAATATAGTTTTTATGGGAACACCTGACCTTGGAGCAAAAGTTTTTGAAAAGTTGATTTCTTCAAATCACAATATACTTGCTGCTGTTACTCAACCAGATAGACCTTCAGGTAGAGGTAAGAAAATGAGGTTTTCTCCTGTAAAGGAACTTGCATTAGAACATAATATTCCAGTACTTGCCCCACATAAGGCAAAAGACCAAGCCTTTATTAAAGAATTAAAAGATTATAATCCAGATTTAATAGTAGTTGCTGCCTATGGACAAATCTTACCTGAATCTATAATTAATCTACCAAAGCATGGATGTATTAATGTACATACCTCTCTCTTACCTAAATATAGGGGAGCATCTCCAATACAATGGGCAATTATGAATGGTGATGAAAAAACAGGTGTAACAATAATGCATATGGATACAAAGCTTGATACAGGAGATATTATAATTCAAGAGGAAGTATTAATTGATGAAAATGAAACAGCTGATACACTTCATGATAAACTGGCCATATGTGGAGGTAACCTGCTTTTAGAGGCTATAGATTTAATTGAAGAAGGAAAGGCCCCCAGAATAAAACAAGATGATTCAAAGGCTTCTTATGTAACAACAATTAAAAAATCAGAAGGAGAAATAGACTTTGAATTGCCTGCCCTTGTAATTGAAAGACGTATAAGAGGATTAAATCCTTGGCCAAGTGCATATACATTCTTAAATGGAACTAATTTAAAAATATGGCAAGCAGATGTTATAGAAGTAGATAAAATAGAAAACAATATTAAAGAGGGCAAAGCTGGTGAAATTGCTGAAGTTACAAAAGATAGCATACTTGTTCAAACAGGAGATGACTACTTGAAACTATTAGAGATACAGTTAGCTGGAAAGAAGAAAATGAAAACAGAAGACTTTCTAAGAGGTAATAAAGTAGAAGTAGGAACAATATTAGGAAAATAATAAAAAACATTTAACTTGAATTGTTTTCAATAAACTAATCCTTAAGGATTATTAGAGAAAGGAGAATTATATGCCTTTTATGTGGTTGTTTGATCCAACTTACATTTTAGTTATTATAGGAGTTGTTATAACAATGGCAGCTTCTTTCAAGGTAAAGAATACATTTAGTAAATACTCTACTATAAGGAGTAGATCAGGAATAACAGGAGCACAAGCAGCTCAGACAATTTTACATTCTCAAGGAATATACGATGTTAAGATAGAACATGTTAGAGGTAACTTAACTGATCATTTTGATCCAAGGAATAAGGTGTTAAGGTTATCTGATAGTGTTTATGGAAGTACATCAGTTGCAGCACTAGGAGTAGCTGCTCATGAGTGTGGCCATGCCCAGCAACATGAGGAAGGATACTTTTTCCTTAAAATTAGAACTGCATTAGTTCCTATAGTAAACTTTGGTTCAAGGATATCTTGGCCATTAATTTTAATTGGCCTATTATTTGGAATGAATGAAACTTTAATTAATGTGGGGATATTGTTGTTCTCCTTAGGAGTTTTGTTCCAATTAGTTACACTTCCAGTAGAATTTAATGCTTCTAATAATGCACTTAAAATGTTAGAGAGTAATTCTCTACTTTATGGCAATGAAGTAGGCCATGCTAAAAAAGTACTGCAGGCAGCAGCTCTTACTTATGTAGCAGGGGCAGCAGCTTCAATTCTACAATTACTAAGATTAGTGTTATTGTTTGGAAGGAGAAGACGTGACTAAATCTAGTAATAATAAAACTCCAAGAGAAATAGCCTTAGATATAGTTATGGACATTGCTGAGTCAAAAGAAGGCCAAGAAAAATTTAGTCATATTGTAATAAATCAGACATTAAAGAAATATGAATTTTTAGACAAACAAGATAGAGGATTTATTAATATAATCAGTGAAGGAACTCTTGAGAGAATAATCACTATAGATTTTATTATAAATCAATATTCCAATATAAAAGTAAAAAAAATGAAGCCCCTTATTAGAAATCTACTTCGTATCAGTGTATATCAAATTAAATATATGGATAAGTCACCAGACTATGCCATATGTAATGAAGCAGTTAAGATAGCCAAAAAAAGAGGTTTCAAAAAATTAAGTGGATTTGTTAATGGGGTACTTCGTAATATTATTAGAAAGCCAGAAAAGGTGGTTTTTCCTAATGAAAACAAAGAACCAGTTAGAAGTTTAAGTATTAAATATTCTGCCCCAGAGTGGTTGGTTACTTTATTTATAGAACAATATGGAAAGGAAACTGCCAAAAAGATACTAGAAGACTCTTTAAAAGAAAAGCCTACTAGTATAAGGTGTAACTTAAACAAAACCTCTATAAACCAGCTTGTTATTGAGTTGGAAAATGCTAATGTAGATGTTAATAGGGGTTCTTATTTAGATTATGCCCTTAAGATTTCAAATTATGATAGTATTGATAGGCTTTATGGATTTAAAGAAGGCCTATTTACAGTTCAAGATGAAAGTACTATGTTAGTTGGAGAAATAGCTAACCCTAAGAAGAATTCATTAGTTATTGATGTGTGTGCAGCACCAGGGGGAAAAACTCTTCATATAGCTGAAAAACTAAATAACACTGGACAAGTTATATCACGAGATATATCTGAAAAAAAGGTTGAACTTATAGAAGAAAATATTAAACGTTTAGAGTTAACAAACATTAAAACCCAAGTGCATGATGCCTTAGAATTAGACCAAGAATTGATTAATAAGGCAGACATAGTAGTTGTTGATGCACCTTGCTCAGGTCTTGGTGTTATTGCAAAAAAACCAGACATAAAATATAATATGACTCTAGACAAACAAAAAGATTTAGTGAAGTTACAAAGGCAAATACTCCAAACAGTATCCCAATATGTCAAAGAGGGAGGAAGTTTGATTTATAGCACTTGCACTATAAATAAAGAGGAAAACATAGAAAATGTTGAATGGTTTACAAAACATTATCCCTTTAGCCTTGAAAGTATCAATGGTTTTTTGCCAGACAAACTACAAAGTAAAGATACAAATAAGGGGTATATTTCACTAATACCAGGAATTCACGAGACTGATGGTTTCTTTATTGCAAGACTTGTAAGAGACAAAATTTAACAACACTTGACAATATGCATAAGATTCTTATAAAATGAGGTAGTTACAAATGGGTAAAACAGATTTAAAATCTTTAAATATGGATGAATTAACTGATTACGTAGAAGAAATAGGTGAGAAGAAATTCCGAGCAAAACAAATTTATGATTGGCTACATGTTAAGTTAGTTGATGATACTAGTGATATGACTAATTTATCAAAAAACCTAAAGCAAGAGATAGAAACTAGATCTCATCTTACAAACTTAAAGTTAGTAGAAAAGCTCGAAAATGAATCTAAAGATACTAGTAAGTATCTTTTTAAACTATATGATGGAAATGTAGTTGAAAGTGTTTTAATGAAATATAGACATGGTAATAGTGTCTGCATTTCTTCACAAGTAGGCTGCAAAATGGGATGTAAATTTTGTGCATCTACAATAGGAGGTCTAGAAAGAAACCTTAGTCCGGGAGAGATGCTAGACCAAGTTTATAAAATCCAGAAAGACTCAGGAGAGAGAGTATCTAATCTTGTTGTTATGGGAACAGGTGAACCACTTGATAACTATGATAATTTACTAAAATTTATTGAAATGCTTACAGATGAACACGGACTCAATATAAGTGGGCGTAATATTACTGTTTCAACCTGTGGTTTAGTGGATAAGATATATGACTTAGCAAAGGAAAAGTTGCAAATCACATTGGCTATTTCATTGCATGCAGCCAATGATGAACTAAGAAAACAAATAATGCCTATTGCTAATGCCTATTCAGTAGATGAACTTATAGAAGCTTGTAAGCACTACTTTGAAAATACAGGTAGAAGGATTACATTTGAATATAGTTTGATTGATGGAGTTAATGATAAGAAAAAACATGCCCATGAATTAGCTAAGAAAATAAAATCACTTAACTGCCATGTAAACCTCATTCCAGTTAATCCGATTAAAGAACGAGATTATAAGCATTCCACCCCTTCTCAAGTTGTAGAATTTAAAAATATACTTGAAAAATATCCAATTAATGTTACTATTAGAAGAGAAATGGGTACGGATATCGATGCAGCTTGTGGACAACTTAGAAAAAGTTATATTGATATGAGCACTAAGGACGAGGATTGAGGGAGGTGCTTTGTTGGAAGTTTTTTATATTACAGATATAGGAATACAAAGATCAAAGAATGAAGATTATGTATTTATATCAGAAGAACCAGTAGGCAATCTACCCAACTTGTTTATAGTTGCTGATGGTATGGGCGGTCATAATGCAGGAGAATTTGCTTCTAGCTATGGTGTTGAAACCTTTATAGAGAATATAAAGAAAAACACAAATGATAAGCCAATTACTATAATATGTGACTCCATAAAAGCAGCAAACATATCTCTTATTGAAAAGACCTTAGATGCTGAAGAATTAAAAGGTATGGGTACCACATTTGTAGTTTCGACCCTATATGGCAATCATCTATATGTTGCTAACATTGGAGATAGCAGGTTATACATAATTGATGATACTATTAGACAAGTTACTAAAGACCATTCACTAGTTGAAGAAATGGCACAAGATGGTAAAATTACAAATGAAGAAGCTCGTAACCATCCTAATAAAAATATTATTACTAGAGCGATGGGAATAAGTCCAAAGGTTGTACCAGATGTTTTTGAAGTAAGCCTAGAAAAAGGTGATATCATTTTAATGTGTTCAGATGGGTTAACGAATATGTTGGATGATAAAGAAATTATGAATATTGTTATAGGTAATACTGACAGATTAGATTTTGCTATAGAAACTTTAGTTGACAGAGCTAATGAAGAAGGTGGCAAAGACAATATTTCTATTATAATAGTAAAACTCTAAAGAGGTGAAAAATAATGTTGAAACCAGGAACTCTTATTAATGGTCGTTATGAGATAATTGAACGAATTGGCTCTGGTGGTATGGCTAATGTTTATAAAGCAAAATGTCATAAATTAAATCGTTGTGTTGCTGTTAAAGTGTTAAAAACTGAATTCAGTGCTGACAAAAACTTTGTTAAAAGGTTTAGGGAGGAAGCACAGGCTTGTGCTGGTTTATCCCATCCCAACATAGTTAATGTATATGATGTTGGTACTGATGGAGATACACATTATATTGTTATGGAATTAGTTGAAGGGATTACTTTAAAAGAGTACATTGAAAAAAAGGGAAAACTTGAAGTAAAAGAATCCTTGGGAATTGCTATTCAAATTGCTAGAGGTATGGAGGCAGCACATAGAAGCCATATTGTTCATAGAGATATCAAGCCTCAAAATGTTATTTTATCAAAAGATGGTAAAGTAAAGGTTACAGATTTTGGTATAGCCAAAGCAATAAATTCCAATACAATTACAGTGGATACTATGGGTTCAGTTCATTACTTATCACCAGAACAAGCAAGAGGTGGTTATAGTGATGAAAAAAGTGACATATATTCACTAGGTGTGACCATGTATGAAATGTTGTCAGGCAAAGTACCATTTAATGGAGATAACACGGTGTCAGTAGCCTTACTCCACATTCAAAGTGAACCTATTGCACTAAGGGAGTTAGACCCTGAAATACCAGTTAGTGTAGAGCGTATAGTACAAAAATGTATGCAAAAGAAGCCTGAAAGAAGATATTTAACTTCTACAGATCTAATAAAAGATTTAAAAAAATCAATAGACGATCCCAATGGGAATTTTGTTGTTTTATCAACAACAGGAGAAATAAACTCTCCAACTATAAATATGTCTGATGAAGAACTTGAATTAATAAAAAGTTCTTCAAACCAAGTAGGAAACGTCGGTGGAGGATATAATATGAAGTATGATGATGACAATAACTATTTTGATGACTTAGAGAACGATTACGACGAATTCGACGAATATGACGAATATGAGGATGAGTTTGATTCAGATACTGACCTTGACGAATTCCCAGAAGAGGACGCAGATGAAATTGATCCAAGAATGGAAAAGGTTGGTTTAATTGGAACTATAATAGCTGCCTTAATTGTAGGTCTAGTGGTAATATTTTTGTTATCTAGGTTCTTTAATTCCTTCCCCGGGGTAAGTGATGACGACAATCTTGAAATAAGTCCAACTCCTGAGATTACCATGGAAGTAAGCCCAACACCAGAAGAAGTAGAAATGTTCTCTATGCCTTATGTTATAAACTTAACTCTTGATGATGCTACTAAGCTAATAGAGCAAAGAGCTGAAGATGCTATTATTAAGCCAACAGAAGAATACTCTGATAGTGTTGATAGAGGCTTAGTAATTGAACAGTATCCAAGTGAAGGGACAGAAATTTCTGTGGATACAGAAATACGTTTAGTAATAAGTGCAGGAAAAGAAGCCTTCCAATTACCTAGTGTGGTTGATTATACTGACGGTCAAGCTGTAACTGTACTAACAGATGCAGGACTAAATGTAATTAGAGACTACCAAGCTCATGAAAGTATTGAAGAAGATAAAGTAATAACAACATCTCCTGAGCCAAATTCATTGGTTGTAAAAGGAGATACGATAACAGTTATTGTAAGTACTGGACCAGATACTGTCTATGTTCCTGTTCCACAATTAGTAGGTTTAAATGAAAGTACTGTGCGTAGCTTAATTGCTGCTAGTGGACTTTCTGTAGGTGAAGTTACAAGAGAGCACTCTCCAGAAGAAAAGGGCACAGTTATTGGCCAAACAATAAATCCTGGTGAAGAGGTGCAAGAAAATACATCTATTGGCTTTACTGTAAGTGAAGGACCAGAACCGACGCCATCACCAACACCTGAGCCAACACCAACGCCAGAACCAACGCCTACGCCAGAACCACCGCCAGAACCACCGCCAGAAACAGAAGGCGAAGATGACCCCAATCCATAATTAAATTGTAGTACAATATATAATTTCACAAAGTAATTAGGCAGGCAAAATCTAATATAATTGCTATTAGATTTTGTCAAAGCCTAATTTATTTTTGTTTATCTATGGATAAATGCAAATTAATATCTTATAATAACTATGTATCTATTGATTAAAGACTTAAAAGAATAGAAGGTTGTATGGAAGGAAAGATAATAAAGGGAATTGCAGGATTTTACTACTGTTATGTAGAAAATCATGGTATATATGAATGTAAAGCTAAAGGAATATTTAGAAACCAAGATATTAAACCATTAGTTGGTGACAATGTTATAGTTGAAGTTTTGGATGAAGACCAAAAGAAGGGTAATATTGTTGAGGTGCTTGAAAGAAAGAATACATTAATGCGCCCAAATGTTGCTAATGTAGATCAATCCATGATTATATTTGCAGGAGCACATCCTAGTCCTAATTCTGGTCTTTTGGACCTGTTTCTAATAATGATGTTGCAACAAGGTGTTGAAACAATAATATGTATCAATAAAAAAGACCTAGTTGATGAAGATAAGTTAAATGAGTTTGCATCACCATATCTTAAGGCAGGGTATAGAATTGTTTACACAAGCAGTCTAACTAAAGAAGGCCTTGCTGAAGTAGAAGATATAATATCCAATAAGACAACTGTTTTAGCCGGTCCGTCAGGAGTTGGCAAGTCTTCAATATTAAATATTTTAGTACCTGATGCAAATATGGAAGTTGGAGATATAAGTAAGAAATTAAAACGTGGCAAACATACAACTAGACATTCGGAAATATTTTATGTAAAACACGATACTTATATCATAGACACACCAGGCTTTAGCTCTCTAGAGATTAAAGATATTGATAAATATCAATTGCAAGACTATTTTCTAGAATTCCTTGATTATAATAAACAATGTAGATTTGTAGGATGCTTACACCTTAGTGAGCCAAACTGTGCAGTTAAGGAAGCTGTCTTAGAAGGTAATATAAGTGAAACTCGCTATGAAAGCTACAAATCATTATTAGACCATATAGAGAATCAAAAAATATATTACTGATTATTTAAAAAGGAGAATACAATGTATAAACTAGCACCATCTATTTTAGCAGCAAATTTTGCTCATCTAGGACAAGATGTTATGGAAGTTGAAAAGGCAAATGCGGAATATTTACATATTGATGTAATGGATGGAGCCTTTGTCCCAACTATTTCATTTGGAGCACCCATAATTAAGTCTTTACGTCCAATATCTCAGCTTGTATTTGATGTTCATTTAATGGTAGAAGATCCTATTAGGCTCATTGATGAGTTTATAGATGGAGGGGCTGATATTATTACAGTTCATGCAGAAGCTAGTGTTCATTTACATCGTACAATCACAGCTATTAAGGATAGGGGTATTAAAGTAGGAGTATCTCTCAATCCTTCTACACCACTATGTGTTTTAGATTATGTTTTAGATGAACTTGATATGGTTTTGATTATGAGTGTAAATCCTGGCTATGGTGGACAAAGTTTTTTACCATTAGTAATAGATAAAATTAAAAAATTAAAAGATATGATAGATAGTAGAGGACTAAATATAGATATACAAGTAGATGGTGGACTTTCCCCAGATAATGTGCATTTAGTTTTAGATGCAGGGGCCAATGTTATTGTGGCAGGGTCCCAAGTGTTTAATGGTAACATAGGAAAAAATGTTTCAAGGTTTAAAGAGGTTTTTGACAAATATGAAAACTAGTAATAAGATATTAATTGTTTCAGGAGGTCATATTTCAATTCCTTTTGTAAAAACATATTTACAAAAGGAAGATTTTGATTATATAATAGCTGCAGATCATGGATTGGAAGCCGCTGATGAACTTGGTTTACCAATTGATTGCATTCTTGGAGATTTTGACTCTGTATCAAAAGAATTAATTAATAAATATAAAAACAAAGAAAAAGAAGAAGGTTCATTAATAATTAGAAAATACAATCCTAAAAAAGATTATACAGATACTCAGATTGCAATTGAAACAGCTCTAACCCTAAAGCCAGATGAAATCGTTATAATTGGTGGTAGTGGAACAAGATTAGACCATACTATAGCTAATATACACAATCTACTAATACCCCTTAAGAATAACATAAGATGTAGCTTGGTTGATAATTATAATAAATTATATTTAATAAATGAGCCTACTGAGATTTATAAAAATAAATCATTTGGCAATTATATATCCCTATTACCTTTAACTAAACAAGTCAAAAATGTAAGTCTAAAAGGATTTAAATATCCCTTAGACAAAGTAGATATGTACTTAGGTGATAGTGTAGGAGTAAGTAACGAAATAACAGAAGAAAAAGCAAGTATTTTATTTGATGATGGTATATTGATTATAATAGAGACAAGAGATTAACCCTATATAATTTTATATTTGAACTATATATAAGGATTTGATATACTAAAGCATTATAAAAATAAGAAACAGACATAAGGAGAAATTATGAAATTAGGAATAGTGGGATTACCTAATGTAGGAAAAAGCACATTATTTAATTCCTTGACAAAAGCAGGCGCAGAATCAGAAAACTACGCTTTCTGTACTATAGACCCAAACATTGGAGTTGTATCAGTACCAGATGAAAGATTATATGTATTAAATGAAATGCATGACACAGATAAAATAATACCGGCAACTATAGAGTTTGTTGATATTGCAGGTTTAGTTAAAGGAGCATCTAAAGGTGAAGGACTTGGTAACCAGTTCTTATCAAATATTAGAGAAGTAGATGCAATTGTTCATGTAGTAAGATGTTTTGAAGATACTAATATTATTCATGTTGATGGCTCAGTTGACCCTTTAAGAGATATTGAAACTATAAATTTGGAATTAATATTCTCTGATTTAGAAGTAATTGAAAGAAGGATTGAAAGGGTTACTAGAGGAGCAAAAAACGATAAAAAGCTTCTAGAAGAACTTAAATTTTTAGAAAGATTAAAAGACTTTTTAGAAGAAGGTAATCAGGCAATTAATCTTCCAATTGACGAGGAAGAAGAGTTAGAGTATATATCAGGATATAATTTGTTAACATACAAGCCAGTGATTTTTGCGGCTAATGTAACAGAAGATGATTTGATTGATGACGGTCAAACTAATGAATATGTTAATAAAGTTAGAGAATTTGCAGAGAAGGATAATTCAAAAGTATTTGTTATTAGTGCACAAATCGAACAAGAGATTTCAGAGCTAAATCAGGAAGAAAGAGAAATATTTTTAGAAGATTTGGGAATTAAAGAATCTGGATTAGAAAAGCTAATAAAAGCAAGTTATGACTTGCTAGGTCTAATAAGTTTTATTACGTCTGGCGAGATTGAAACTAGAGCTTGGACTATAAAGAAGGGTACAAAAGCCCCACAAGCTGCTGGTAAGATACACTCAGATATGGAAAGAGGTTTTATACGAGCAGAGGTTGTAAGCTATGATGATCTAGTGGAATGCGGTAGCAATAATAAAGCAAGGGAAAAGGGGCTAGTTCGGTCAGAAGGAAAAGAATATGTAATGAAAGACGGAGATGTAGTACTTTTCCGTTTCAATGTATAACAAACTCATAAGAAAAGAGAGTGATTTACATGCATTTAAATAGACAACACAATATTATATTCCCTAATTTAGGCATAGAATTTGAAAATCTTGGTAAGTCAATATCCGTATTTGGATTTGATATTGCTTTTTACGGTATAATTATTGCAATAGGTATGCTAGCAGGTTATGGTGTTGCTCAGTATCTTGCAAAGAAAACTAATCAAGACGAGGAAATTTACTTAGACTTTGCACTTTTAGCAATTGTGATCTCGGTTTTAGGTGCTAGATTATATTATGTAATTTTTTCATGGGAAGAATTTGCAAACAACCCTATAGATATACTAAATTTTAGAAAAGGTGGATTAGCTATCTACGGTGGGGTAATTGCTGGAGTTATTTGTGCTTTGATATATAGCAAGATAAAAAAGATTGATTTTTATCTATTTGCTGACACATGTGTACCAGCTTTACTTATAGGGCAAGTAATAGGAAGATGGGGTAATTTCTTTAACAGGGAAGCATTCGGTTCCTATTATGATGGTTTGTTTTCAATGCTACTAGATATTCGTGATGTTCACAGTGATTATCGAAAACCAGTAGAAATCTTAATGTCACAGTATGGTGGTAACCCTCAAGCTCTTGAGAAAATAATGGAAATACGTAATAATACTTTATTAATAGATGGCGCAACTTACATACAAGTTCATCCAACTTTTCTATACGAATCAGTATGGAATTTTGCAATATTTTTAATAATGATTATTTATTCAAAACACAAAAAATTTGATGGAGAAATAGCCTTAATCTATTTCATTGGCTACGGACTTGGCCGTTTTTGGATAGAAGGCCTTCGTACCGATCAACTATTCCTATTTAACACTCAAATAGCAGCTTCTCAGCTATTATCTGCTTTACTTGTAATTGTAGGAATAGGATTATTAATATACAATTATTCAAAACTTAATAAATTGCCAAACAAAAGGAAAAAGAAAAGATAAAAGATAAGATGATATTATTATCAAAGGTCTTTTCATATAAATGATAAGATAGTTTATCTGCCAACTTGTTTTAGAATATATTTAAACCATTCAGGTGAAAAATATCTTAAATAGGCTGGGATTATACACCACTTTTATATTGTGGAGAATAATCCCAGCCTATTTTTTTTATAGATATTCACAAAATATGATAGATAGGGGAAGGATAACTATTATCCTTTTAAAAAATATATGAATAATTATGTATAAACTCCTTGCCAAATGGTTAAGTATGGGGTAAAATACTAAGTAAGTGGAGCAAAGTGGTGAGAAGTGGTACTAAGTGGTAGATTTTATAAAAATTTATAGGTAAAACCAGTTAGGTTAAGGTGAGCCCAATGTTTATGGGAGAATATGATCATACAATCGATACAAAGGGAAGAGTAATTATACCTTCCAAATTTCGTGGTGACCTTGGTAATGAATTTGTCGTTACTTCAGGTCTAGATGGTTGTTTGTTCATTTATCCAATGGATGAGTGGGACAACTTTATCGAAGAACTAAAGAAACTCCCTGGTACAAAGGAAGGCAGGCAACTTCAGCGTTATTTTATGGCAGGAGCTGGAGCATGCGAAATGGACAAGCAAGGCAGGGTCTTAATTCCAAACAAATTACGAGACAAGGCAGACTTACAAAAGGACGTAGTTTTAGTAGGTGTTATTAATAAAATCGAAATTTGGAGTAAAGAACACTGGGATAGTAATAATAACTATGACGATGTAGATGAAATTGCTGAGCGCATGGCAGAATTTGGACTAAGTTTCTAGGAGGGTAGCCACTTTGAATAAAGATAAAGAAAATATAGACGGAGCAAATGAATTTAACCACACTTCAGTTTTGTTAGAAGAAACAATAGAAGGACTTAATATTAAGGATGACGGCATATATGTTGATGGAACCCTAGGAGGAGCAGGTCATTCTTATGAAATTGTTAAAAGGTTGGGAGACAAAGGAAGACTAATTGGGATTGATCAAGACCAAGATGCGATAAAAGCGGCAAGCTTTAAGCTTGAAAAGTATAAAGATAAGGTAACAATAGTAAGAAGTAACTATAGTCACATTAGCCAAATACTTAAAGAACTAAAGATAGATAAGGTAGATGGAATACTTCTAGATTTAGGAATCTCTTCATATCAGATTGATACAGCAGAAAGAGGTTTTAGCTACAATGAAGATGCTCCTTTGGACATGAGAATGGACAATAGGATGGAATATAGCGCTCGTGACATAGTTAATGATTATAGTGAATTAGATTTGTTTCGAATTATTAGAGATTACGGAGAAGATAATTTTGCTAAGAATATAGCAAAACATATTGTAAGAGCAAGAGAAGAAAAACCCATAGAGACAACATTTGAACTGGTAGAAGTTATCAAAGGGGCCATTCCGATGAGAGTTAGAAAAAGGACAGGCCATCCAGCGAAGAAAACTTTTCAGGCAATAAGGATTGAGCTTAACAAAGAACTAGATGTACTAAAGAACACTTTAGATGAAATGATTAACTTGTTAAATGATGGTGGAAGAATTTGTGTAATATCATTTCATTCTTTAGAAGATAGAATAGTTAAAATTAATTTTAGAACAAATGAGAACCCTTGTATTTGTCCTCCAGAGTTTCCTATATGTAATTGTGGAAGAGAATCAAAGGGGAAGGTAATTACAAGAAAACCAATAACTCCTACTGAAGAAGAAATTAAAAATAATAGACGTGCAAAAAGTTCTAAGTTAAGAGTATTTGAAAGAAAGATATAATTATAGGGAGGATCTTAAGTAATGGGTGCAAGAAGGTTAAAAAAAGATTATAAGAGTAGCGAAAGTGAATATTATAATAATCAATATTATGTACAAGGGAATACAATTCGAAAACCTCAACCAGAACAAAGACCTTATGGTATGCCACAAGGTCGGCCAGAAAGAACACCTAGGACAAGCAGACCTGAAAAAGAATTATCAAGTATTAACAAAGGGGCTTGTTTTGTTCTAATACTTGCTATAGTTATGAGTTTAACTATTTGTATAAATTATATTCAAGCCCAATCTGCAGTATCTGATTTAAATAAAGATATTATTAGAGTGGAAAAAGAACTTGCAAATTTAAAAGAAATGAATAAAGTATATAGTGAACAAATAAATGCTAATTTGGATTTAGAGGAAATATATAACACAGCTACTAATGAATATGGAATGGTACGTCCAAATGGAGACCAGATTTTGTACTTTGAGAGTGCTTTTAGTGACTTTGTAAAACAGTACAAAGAGATACCAGTAGATAATAACACTGGTATTTTGAATAAAATTCAAGACTAGTGATTTGAGGTAAACTATGGCCAAAAGAAGATCTAGAAAAGACCAAAAAAAAGATAGAGGAAATAGAATTAAAAAATTCACACCCAAAATGCAAGCAAATTTATTGCTTGTTTTTTGTGTTGTTATAATAGCTTTTCTCTTAATTATAGGAAACATAATGTATATAAACAGCAACGATGGTGACAAATATGCAAAGAGAGTCTTGGCTCAACAAACTTATACAAGTAAAGAAGTACCTTATAAAAGAGGTACAATTTATGATAGCACAGGAACTATTCTATCATTTAGCGATAGGGCCTATAATTTAATCTTAGATGTTAAGTATATGAAATCAGTAAATGATGGAAAACATGTTGAACCAACAATCACGGCTCTTTCTGAATGTTTTGATTTTCTTACCAAAGAAGATCTTTATAACTTGATTGAAGAAAAGGCTGATTCCCAATATGTAATATTAGGGAAAGAATTATCATATGATGAAACAATAAAGTTTAATGAATATATAGAAAATAAAAATGATAAATCTGATGATATCAAGGGTGTATATATGGAAGAAATATATGTTAGAAAATATCCAAAAGACACCTTGGCAAGTAATATTCTAGGATTTACTACAAATGATGGTAGGGGTAACTGGGGTATAGAGCAATATTATAATGAAGAATTAATTGGAAGTAATGGAATGACTTTTGGTTATATAGATAATGAGCTTAACTTACAATCAAAAAATGAGCCTGCAACAGATGGTAATTCACTAGTAACTACCATTAATGTAAAAGCTCAACAGATTGTACAAGATAATATTTTAGCCTTTAATGAAGAATTCGGTAGTAAAAACATAGGTGTTATATTAACAAATCCTAATAAGGGTGAAATTATTGCAATGGCATCTAATCAAGAATATGATTTGAATAATCCGGCTGATTTAAGTCGGTTTTTAGAAGAAGAAACAATTAATGAAATGACAGAAGATGAGAAACTTACATATTTAAATAGTGTTTGGCGTAATTATGCCATTAGTGATTCATTTGAGCCGGGATCTACATTTAAACCTTTTACTATAGCCGCTGCCTTAGAAGAAGGCCTTATTAGCCATAATCAGACATTTATATGTGACGGTGGGGAAAGTATTGGTGGATGGGAGATAAGATGTCATAAGCGTTCAGGACATGGAGAAATCACCTTAACAGAAGCTCTAACTGAGTCATGTAATGATGCACTAATGCAAATTGCAAGACTTTTAGGAAGAAATCGCTTTTATGACTATCATACATTTTTCGGATTTGGAAATAAAACAGGTTTTGACATTCCAGGTGAGGCAGAGGGACTAATCATTTCAAAAGAAAACTTAAACGAGTCAGAACTTGCAACCAGTTCTTTTGGTCAAAGTTTTACTACAACTATGCTTCAAATGACCACAGGATATTCTTCTCTTATTAATGGAGGTAACTATTACAAGCCACACTTAGTAAAACAAATTTTAAATGCTGAAGGCCAGATAGTAAAGGAAATAGAACCTGAAATAGTCAAGAAAACAGTAAGTAAAAAAACATCAGATTTTTTAAATAATGCATTATATGAAACAGTAGAAAATGGTACAGCAACAACTGCAGCAGTACCTGGCTATCTGGTTGCAGGTAAAACAGGAACTGCACAAAAACAACCTAGATCAGCTAATACATATTTAGTTTCATTTATTGGACATGTGCCTGCAAATAATCCAGAGCTTGTAATATTTGTAGTAATAGATGAAGTACAAAATGTCGATAGACAATCTAACAGTACTTATGCAACAAAGCTAGCAAGTCAGATATTAGAAGAAGTTCTTCCATTTTTAGAAATATACCCAACTGAAGAAAGCATAGATACTACAGATGATGTTTCAGATGAAGAAGAATTCTTCCCAGATTCAATACCTGATTAAGGGGAAAATACAGATAATACTGAAGATTTAGAAACTGAAGATCCAGAGGCTGACAGTGTAGAGACTGAAGAAGATATAGAGGCTGAAACAGAATAATTTCTATTTAAATACAAAGACATATCATAACCTTATATATATTGTAATAATATTAATCAATAAGTACTAAGAGGTTAAATATGGCTAGAAACAAAACATATAACAAGCGTAATCTGTTAATAATACTTATATGTATATTAATTGTAGCAGTATTTCTTACTGGGCGCCTTGGCTATTTAATGCTATTTGAAGCAGATGAATATGCCAAAAGGGCGGAGGATCTTCATGCAAGAGAACGTCCAATTAAGGCTGCAAGGGGAATTATATATGATAGAAATGGAGAGATAATTGCAACTAACAAGCCAGTTAGTACAATCTCTGTTATACATGCCCAAATAAATGATCCAGAACAAGTAATACAAGTTTTATCTACAAAACTTGGATTAAAGGAAGAATACGTTAGAAAAAGAGTGGAAAAGAATTCTTCTTTAGAAAGAATAAAATCCAATGTAGATAAGGTAGTTGCAGATGAAATCAGAGACATGAAACTTGATGGAGTCATGGTAGATGAGGACTATAAAAGATATTATCCCTATGATGACTTGGCTTCCAAAGTAATTGGCTTTACAGGGGCAGATAACCAAGGAATTATAGGTCTTGAAGTAGAGTATGAGAATTATCTTAAAGGAATTGATGGCACTATTTTAACTCTTACTACAGCTTATGGAGTAGAAATTGAAAATGCTGCAGAAGAGCGTATTGAACCAAAATCAGGTAATTCTATTAAGTTAAGTATAGATGTAAATATGCAGCAATATGCTGAACAAGCAGCAAAGAAGGTCCTTGAAGCCAAACAAGCTAATAATGTTAAGATAATCTTAATGAATCCTCAAAATGGAGAAATATATGCCATGGTAAATGTGCCGGAATTTAACTTAAATGATCCATTTACCTTAACTCCTAATGTGTTAGAGGAATTCGAAAAGAAAAAGAAAAAAGAAGAAGAAAAGAGAAAAGAAGAAGATAAGGAAAAGGAAAATAATCCTCAAAACATTTCTCTAGCTACAGCAAGTGATTTTCTTTCAGACCAAGAAGAACAAGACTTGCTCAATAATATGTGGAGAAATGAATGTATAAGCGATACATATGAGCCAGGTTCGGCTTTCAAAATAGTAACAGCAGCATCAGCACTAGAAGAAGGTGTAGTTGAACTAGATGATGAGTTTTTTTGCCCAGGTTACAAAAAAGTCGAGGACAGAAGAATTAGATGTCATAAAGCAGGAGGCCATGGAAGTGAAACATTTTATGAAGGGACACTTAATTCATGTAACCCTGTATTTATGGAAATTGGTGCAAGGCTTGGTATCGATAATATCTATAAACATTTTAGAAAACTAGGTTTATTTAATAAAACCGGGGTAGACCTTCCAGGTGAAGCAGGCTCTATAATGCATAAAAAGGAAAATGTAGAAGCGGTAGAGTTAGCTACAATTTCGTTTGGCCAATCATTTCAGATTACACCTCTCCAGCTACTTGTCGCATCAAGTGCAGTTGTTAATGGTGGGAAACTAGTAACTCCCCATTTTGGAATGGAAGTAATTAATTCAGAAGGAAAAACAATCAAGAAATTAGAATACAAAGAAAGCTCTAATTCCATATCCAAGGAAACATCAGAGACCATGAAGATGCTTCTTGAAGCGGTGGTTTCTGATGGAACAGGAAAAAGGGCTTATCTCCCAGGATTTCGCATGGGAGGAAAAACAGCAACATCTGAGAAATTACCAAGAAGTGAAAACAAATACATATCTTCATTTGTTGGATTTGCACCAGCAGATAATCCCCAACTAATGGGCATAGTATTAATTGATGAGCCTGTTGGAATATACTATGGTGGAACAATTGCAGCACCAGTTATTGCTGAAGTGTTTTCCAGTAGTCTTCCATATTTGGGTATAGAGGCTAAGTATACTCCAGAGGAAAGAGAAGAATATGATATTGGTACAATTATTGTACCTCAGCTAATTGGTTTAAATAAAAATGAAGTTAAAAGTGAACTTAATAATCTTGGTTACACAGGTGAGGTCTATTATTCAGGTCAAGGTGAAATCGTAGTAGAGCAATTCCCTTTACAAGGAGAAAAAATAAGTAAAAGTAGTGACTTGATTCTATATCTACAATAGAATATAATTATCTCATTGGTCTACAAAGAATTAAGTATAGACTTATATGGGAGGAAAAAAATAGTATGAATCATAATTATTTATTACCAGTCTTGGTATCCTTTATTATTTGCGTTATATTATGTCCAATAATGATACCATTTCTGAAAAAATTGAAATTCGGACAACAAGTTAGAGATGATGGGCCAGAGTCTCATCTTAAAAAGACAGGCACTCCTACTATGGGTGGAGTTATTATATTAATTACTATTGTAATAGTTTCTTTATTTTATTTAGAAGATTACCCTGATATTCTGCCTATACTGTTTTCTACAGTAGGTTTTGGACTGGTAGGATTTTTAGATGATTATATAAAAATTATCAAGAAAAGATCAGAAGGCCTTACTGCAATACAAAAGTTATTAGGACAGATTATTGTTACTGCAATATTTGGCTATTATCTAGTTAATTACACAAATGTTGGTACATCAATGTTAATTCCTTTTACAGGTGGATTTGAGAGTGGTAAGTATCTAGAAACATCATATATGTTTATACCTATACTGTTTTTTATTTGTTTGGGAACAGTTAACGGGGCAAATTTCACTGATGGTTTAGATGGTCTGGCAACAAGCATTACCTTACTTGTTGCAACGTTTTTTGCAGTGGTATCAATTGGTGTGGAAAGTGGTGTAGCCCCAATAGCATGTATAGTTGCAGGAGCATTACTTGGATTTTTAGTTTATAATGTTTATCCAGCTCGAGTTTTCATGGGAGATACAGGTTCTCTAGCCCTTGGAGGTTTTGTTGTATCCGTTGCATATATGTTAAGAATGCCCTTGTTTATACCTATAGTTGGTTTTATTTATTTCGTAGAGGTTGTATCGGTTATTATTCAAGTTGTGTATTTTAAGATTACAAAAGGTAAAAGGTTCTTTAAAATGGCTCCAATACATCATCATTTTGAGTTAAGTGGTTGGCCAGAAACTAAAGTGGTAACTATATTTTCAATAATAACAACTGTTTTATGTGTCATTGCTTTGTTAGGCCTTTAAGAGTTGTTAAAAATTAGATCATCGGGGGAAAGGACATGGCATTTGATCGTAAAAATGTACTAATATTTGGTACGGGAATAAGTGGAATTGCTGCTGTAGGTTTGTTGCAAACTACAAAAGCAGATATAATTTTGTATGATAGTAATCCTAATTTAGATGTGGACAATATACTTAAGAAGCTTGGAGATAATTTTACGGGAGAACTTATTTTAGGGGAACTTCCCAAAGATATTATCAGGCAACTTGATTTAGTGGTACTAAGTCCAGGGGTCCCTACAGATATTGATGTTGTTAATGAATTTAGGGATTTAGGAATTCCTATTATGGGTGAAGTAGAATTAGCATATGAGTTTGAAAAGGGTAGAGTTATAGCTATCACTGGTACTAATGGTAAGACAACTACAACAGCCTTAGTAGGCGAAATATTAAGTACATATTTTGAAAAGGTTTATGTGGTAGGCAACATAGGAATACCCTATACTGGTTCTGTTCTTAATACCATGGATACCTCGGTAACTATAGCTGAGATTTCTAGTTTTCAACTAGAAACTATTAATAAATTTAAGCCTAACATTTCTGCCATCTTAAATATTAGCCCCGACCATCTTGATCGTCATTATACAATTGACAATTATACAAATATAAAATCAAAAATTATAAGTAGCCAAACAGAAGATGACACCTGCATATTGAATTATGATGACAGTAGGTTACGAAAGTTAGAAGATAATTTAAAATGTAAAATAATATACTTTAGTAGTAGTTCTGAATTGGAAAGTGGTATTTATTTAAATAATAATAATATAATTTATAGAAGTAAAAATAATAAAGAGATTATTTGTAGTATTTATGATTTAAAAATCTTTGGCAAACACAATTATGAAAATGTTATGGCTGCTGTTGGAATATCTATTGCAGCAAATGTACCCCTAGACCATATAAGAAATGGTATTAAAGGTTTTAAAGGCGTTGAACACAGAATAGAATATGTTAATACAATAAAAGGTGTTAAATATTATAATGACTCTAAAGGAACTAATCCTGATGCTTCTATGAGGGCAATTGAATCTATGCAGTCCCCTACTTTATTAATAGCAGGTGGCTACGATAAAGACTCAAATTATGATGAATGGATCCAGTCCTTTGGAGATAAAGTAAAAGCACTTGTTTTACTTGGTCAAACCAAAGATAAAATAGCCAAAGCAGCTAGGGACAATGGATTTAATAATATTTTTATAGTAGATACATTAGAAGACGCGGTTACTACTAGTGCTAATATGGCTGAAGATGGAGATAGTGTTTTGCTTTCACCTGCATGTGCAAGCTGGGGAATGTTTAGTGATTATGAAGAACGAGGTGATTTGTTTAAGGAATATGTAAACAAATTATGATATTAATAGATAGGAGCAAGTAATGCGTAGATCAGATAGAGGCAAAGGTAGAAAGAAAATATTTCATTCATATTATGATTATAGCCTTCTGTTTTTAGTAATATTTCTTGTAGGGTTTGGTTTGGTTATGATTTATAGTACCAGCTCTTTTAATGCCCAGAGACATTTTGGGGACTCTGCATATTATTTAAAAAAACAAGGGAGTTTTGTGTTACTTGGAATATTCGCTATGATTTTTATATCTGCATTTGATTACAGGCTACTATTAAAACCACTGCCAATAATTAAAATAAAACCGGTAACCTTGTTTTACATAATTTGTTTGCTATTGCAGTTATATGTATTAATCTTTGGAGATGTTGTAAAAGGTTCTAAGAGATGGATTGATATAGGACCAGTTGGATTTCAACCATCAGAACTATCTAAAGTAGCTCTCATTTTGTTTACATCATATATAATTTATCAAGCTCCAAGGCGGCTTAATAAGTTTTCAGGCTTTTTACGAGTTGTAATACTATTGGCCCCCCTACTTTTACTTGTAGTAATACCAAACTTCTCTACAGGTTTAATTATGGGAATTATATTAGTAGCTATTTGCTTTGTGGCAAGTAGAAAAAAGCTATACTTTATTGTTGCGGGTATACTTGGTGTTGCACTAGGAGCTTTCTTTATCTTTGGAGTAGATTATCGTGGAGAGAGGATTGATGTTTGGCTAAACGTTGAAACTCATCCAAAAGGCTATCAAATTTTACAAGGCCTATATGCTATTGCATCTGGAGGGATTTTCGGTAAAGGATTAGGTCAAAGTATGCAAAAACTTGGCTTCATACCTGAATCCCATAATGATATGATATTTTCTGTAATATGTGAAGAGTTGGGTCTGTTTGGTGCAGTATGTGTTGTTTTATTATATATTCTTGTTATATGGAGGTTATTTATAATTGCAATAAATGCTACGGATTTATTTGGAGGCCTTATTGCAACGGGCATATTAACACATATAGGAGTGCAGGTATTAATTAACATTGCTGTTGTAACTAACACTATTCCTTCTACAGGTATTCCTCTACCTTTTGTTTCTTATGGAGGAAGTTCCTTGTTTTTCCTTTTATGCGAGATAGGGATAGCACTAAGTGTTTCTAATCAAATAAAGTATGAAAAATCATAAAAGAAGTCAAGACACTTATCACGAATTGCAATTGTAAACATATTATAGTTATATATTCCTAAATTTTTGAGGTGCATTATGGCATATATTCATGTAACAGGAGGAAAAAGATTAAATGGTGAAGTAGAAATACAAGGATCAAAAAACGCCTCTTTACCAATTATCGCAGCAAGTTTACTTATAAATGGCGTTACAAGACTAGAAAAATGTCCAAAGATAGTTGATGTAATTCATATGACAAATATACTAGAAGCTATAGGATGTAAAACATATTGGGAGGGGTCTACCTTAGTAATTGATACATCTACACTTTCCACATCTACAGTTCCCCCTGAATATGTAAACAAAATGCGTTCATCTATAATAATGATGGGTGCCTTAATTGGACGTACTAATGAAGTAACAATTACTTATCCTGGAGGTTGTTCCATAGGAGCAAGACCAATCAACTTTCATCTAGAAGCTTTTCGTAAGATGAACATATCTTTAACAGATGTGGACGGGCTAATTGTTTGTAAAACACCTGAGATAATAGGTAACGACATTACCTTTAAGTTTCCTAGTGTAGGAGCTACAGAAAACACTATATTAGCAGCGGTTTTAGCTAGAGGTACAACTACTATTAATAATGCTGCAAAGGAACCGGAGATTACAGATTTATGTATGTTCCTTAATAAAGCAGGAGCTCAAATATCTGGTTATGGTACTGATACAATAACCATTAAAGGTGTTTCTAAACTCCATGAAATAACATATTCAATATCTCCTGATAGGATAGTTACAGGAACCTATATTGCAGCAATTGCATCAGTAGGTGGTAATGTTACCCTAAAATATACAGATTGCAATATCTTGACTAATGTAATAGACTTATATAGGCGTATTGGATGCCATATAATATGTAGAGATGATAGTATTACAATTAATGCATCTGGTAATCCTTGTGCTGTTGACTTTATTAAAACGGAACCTTACCCTGGTTTTCCAACGGATATGCAATCCCAAACAATGGCTGTATTAATGTCAGCAGATGGAACAAGTAAAATTTCTGAAGAAATATTCGAGAAAAGATTTGAAATTGTTAAGGAATTTAGAAAATTTGGTGCCAATATTGACATTAATGGTAGGTTAGCTACTATAAATGGCGTATCTAATCTAATAGGAACAGAAGTCTATTCAAAGGATCTTAGAGGTGGAGCAGCACTTGTTATCGCTGGACTAAAAGCTAAGGGAGATACATTTATTTATAACCCAGAACATATTGAAAGAGGTTATGAAGATATATGTAGGGATTTTAGAGAATTAGGTGGCCAAATTCAATACGTGAATTAATATTTAAATCATATATTAATTTTTATTATTGAAATCAGACCTGATTTAGGAGTTATAAACAATATGTCTAACAACAATAAAGGAAGAAAAATTACTGGAGTAATGAAATTGTTAACTTTTATTCTTATAATTACTATTGTACTTATTATTACATTATTTACAACAAAACTAACAAACATTACTGTTGAAGGAAATACTCATTACTCCAATGAGGAAATTATAGAATTACTTAAAGTAAAAGAAACAGATAATAATACTTTGTTATTTTACTTAAGACATACTTATGGAACAAATGAAGAATTTCCTTTTATTGAGAAAATTGATATTGAATTAGTAGATAAGAATCAAATTCATGTAAAAGTATATGAAAAGGTAGTTACAGGAACTATTGAATATATGGATGCCTTTATGTACTTTGATAGAGAAGGAATAATTGTAGAAACTTCAAATGAAAAAATAGATTCTGTCCCAATAGTTTCTGGTCTTCAATTTAGTAATTTAGTAATGCATAACCGGATAGAAGTGGACAAGCCTAATGTTTTTCAAGTAATACTAAATTTAACTCAATTAATTCAAACTTATAATCTAGAGGTAAATGAAATTCTTTTTACTGATGATCTAGAAGTAGTTTTATATTGTGACAAAGTAAGAGTATTACTGGGTAAAAGAGATAGTTACAATGAACAAATAGCTCAAATACCAAGTTTATTAGCTAGTATCTCTGAGGATAAAGAAAAATTTGCTAAAGACAAAAAAATTCTTATAGATATGAAGGATTTTGAAGAAGGACAAGACAGAATTATAGCTATACCATTAGATTAATTTCTCTATCAATAAATATGACTAGTAGGCTAACTATATTAATGTAAAAAAAGCTTGATTAAATGAAAATTTATAGATATTATAGTATATATGATAATTTAATTATATCTAGGTTTGTATAGTCATTAAAACTATACATATTTTATTAATAATAGAGATAATACTTGATATTATTTTAATAAATAGTACATAGAATTTTATCCTAGGAACATTTGAAATTAAAGGAGGAAGTACCTTGCTTGAAATAATGACGAACGAAAATGAACCAGCTGCAAAAATAATAGTAATTGGAGTTGGTGGCGCAGGAAATAATGCAGTTAATAGAATGATAGAAGAGAATATTCAGGGTGTTGAATTTGTGTGTGTGAATACAGACAAGCAACATTTGAATACTTGTAAAGCACCAGTGTGTATACAAATTGGTGAGAAGATTACTAAGGGTCTTGGAGCAGGTGCGCAACCACAAATTGGAACACAAGCTGCAGAAGAAAGCATCGAAGAATTAACAGAGATAGTAAAAGGTGCTGATATGGTATTTGTAACTTGTGGTATGGGCGGTGGAACTGGAACAGGCGCATCCCCGGTAATAGCTAACATTGCCAAGGAGATGGGTATCTTAACTGTAGGTATTGTTACAAAGCCTTTTAGATTTGAAGCAAAAACACGTATGGATAATGCCAGTGCTGGAATTGATGAATTAAAAGATTATGTAGATACATTAATCGTTATTCCCAATGATAAACTACTTGAAATAGTTGACAGAAGAACTACAATGCCAGAAGCTCTTAAAAAGGCCGATGAGGTTTTACAACAAGGTGTTCAAGGTATAACTGACTTAATTAATGTTCCTGGACTTATAAACTTAGACTTTGCTGATGTTCAAACTGTTATGAAAGATAAAGGAGTAGC
>CAZXSM010000011.1:3630-34430 GCA_964643255.1 uncultured Lachnospiraceae bacterium | reverse complement strand
TAATCGTTATGTATGTGCTCCTTTTGATATTGCAAAGGCAACAGATGAAGGATTAGTTACAGAAGAGTTATTATCCATTTACGAAGAACGTAGGGGTCCATCTTTAATCGTTGTTGAGCAGGCTGCCATATCCAATCTAGCATCTCTATACCCAGAAATATTAGGCATATAAACAAAATACAATAGAATGTCATAATTTTCGTCTTTTAATATTTTAACTCTACCATATGCTTGTAGCTCATAATAATCTTTTGATATAAGAGTGGTATTAAATAAAGCTTGGGTTACGAGTGGTTTGGTATAGATTGTATTAATATAGATGAAAAAATTGTATATGACAGTTACTTATAACTGAAATTGTTCCCTAAGATAAAAGTTAGCAAACTTAATATATTCAGTTATCACTCTTTGGATATCTTCACGATTCCTCCACCAATCTTGTGAATTAAACTCATCATATTTACTTGGTCTAGATGTAATAAGAATATCTTTGTCTAAATTCTTTAAAGCCTTAGTAAATATCCTTTCAGTTCTTGCTGAATGATACTTTGATGTAACCAATATTATAGAATCAATATCTTTGTTTTCATCCAAATATTCTCTAATAATTAAGGCCTCGTCTTGGGTACTTCTGGTCTCTCCAGGAAGTATTTTAATATCATCTTCCTTAACGCCAAGTTCTGTAGCTGCCATCATAGCACGCTGTGCATCTCCGGGAACTTCTACCCCTCTACTAAGTAAGGTATCATAACCAACCATATGACTATTTACCATAATAATTTTATCGGAGTAACCTTGGCTATATATATCTACAGCCTCTAGAATTCTATCAGGTACACTACCCATCAGAACAATAATTATATCACTTTCTACAATTTCATCCTTTTCAACTAACCAATTACCTAATCTAGGAAAGCCCAATACAAAAAGCAAAACTATGATAATTAAAGCTATAACAAGTTTTTTATGTTTAATGTTTTTAATTCTCTCAATTAATTTATCCATCTTAATGTAATTTTTATCTCCTTTTATATGAATTATTAGTTTGTATATATTATAAACTAATTCCTTGTTTTTACAATCCAGAGATAAAATAATATAAAGTGCAATTACTATAAAATTAGAGGAGAAATAGTAGAAGACCAAAATAAAAAAGAGTAGGAATAAATTCCTACTCTTTTTCAGAAACTAATGTCCTATATTATTTGATATAAAACACTAGCGTGTGGGTCAAGTTCTGTGCTAACTTCTTCCCCATCTAAAAGAAGTTCCCTATCTTCCCATAAATCAACTAACTTTGTTCTATTCTGGCTTTCTACACCTAGGTCGTTAAGGTTTACAGAAACACTTCTATTACTATCGCTTAAATTAAATAGTGCTACAAAGCGTGAATCTTCTTTCTCGTTGTAGGCAGTCCAGATGGCCTTGTCATCATCTCTACATATCTGTTTTGGACGATAGTCTGGAGATAATAGATTTAGGACTTTTTCATTAATAAGAAGTGAAAGAGTCCAATCATCTAATAGTGTAAGTTCAGAACCTAACATAAGGGGAGAACCAAAGAGACACCAAAGGGTCATCATAGTTCTTTGCTCATCTTTTGTAAAGTTAGTTTCCCTCTCATCATCAAAACCTTTTCCTACTCGGCCTAGGGGCAGCATATCACAGTCTGGGTAGCAACCTTCTGATACATGATTTTGCCACTGCTCACATCTTTCAAACATGTTTTTGAGTAAATCCCAGTTATCCCAGAAATCATCTGTAATTCTCCACATATTTGCATGTTTTTCATAATGCCAAGACTTATCAACAAGAGCAGGACCAGGAGATAAGGATAGAACTATTGGACGTCCAGTCTTCTCAATTGCTTTAGCAATCATTTCGATTTCATGTTTTGCTGAATATTGGTTTTCTCTATATAGATTTGTATTACAAATGTCATCACATTTAATAAAGTCAACTCCCCAAGATGCGTATAGTTCCATTAATGAATCATAATATGCTTGGCCTTCTGGTATGTTTCTAACCCCATACATATCAGGGTTCCAGCCAGCTATAGAGCTAGGATCTGCAATCATATCTGCAGTTAATTTGCTTCCCTTTACAGGCATATGCATATGAGCCGCAATACGAGGGATACCACGCATGATATGAATACCAAACTTTAATCCTAAGCTATGTATATAGTCTCCAAGGGCCTTGAATCCTTTACCATCTTTAGAAGAAGGAAAACGGTTAGGATCAGGCATTAGCCTTGAGTATTCATCGATTTCTAGTTTTGAAAAAGGTATGTATTGGAATTTATCTCGCATTGTTCCTGGATTATGGGCATACCACTGAATATCTACCACAATATATTCCCATCCATATTCCTTTAAATGTTTAGCCATATAGTCAGCATTTGCCTTCACTTGGGCTTCATTAACTGTTGTGTCATAGTAGTCATAACTGTTCCATCCCATAGGAGGACTTGGTGCAAAATTATTATTCTTAAATTTCATTGTAAGCTCCTTTTGATTGTTTTTAGATTGTTATCAATACTTATATCATATATATATTATCAACAAGTTTCAACCATATTATGCAAAAGTATTTCAAATATCTAATGGTTAACCACAAAATTAACGAAGAATATTTATAAAATTCAATATTATATGTTTATATTGACATAAACAAGCTTGTGTTGTATTATTTAACTAAACTTTTTAAGATAAACCTAAAGTAAAATGCAAATACCTATAAAATACAATAATTTATCCATAATAAACTCATAAATAGTAATAAATATTTAACAGGTTATAGTTTAATGTATAAGAATATTAAAAGTTAATGAATTAAACTTTCAAACTTTCTTAGTAACTGGGAAGTCACACTATCAGATATATTAGATTACATTTCGAATTTGCGATACAATTACAGCAGTAATTTAAATAGAAGAAAGTAGATTTTGAAATATTGAAAATGTATATTAATAAACTTAAATACAAAGTCTTTACAACAAAGAAAGAATGCAATACAATATAAATGATAAATTAAACTATTTTAGGTAATACTAAAGTTGCTTATATTTTACTATGAAAAAGGAGAGTGTAGTTTGTGAATAAAAACAAAGTTCAAAGTAAGATAAGGTCTTTTCTCTTAGAAGACGTTCTATTGACTGATGCCTATTATATTAACGCAAATCAAAAAGAAATAGAATATTTATCTTCTTTTGACGTTGATAAGCTTCTTGTAGGCTTTAGGGAAACGGCAGGACTTGATACAAAGGGGTCGACTAGATACCAGGGATGGGAAGACTCCCTAATAGCAGGCCATACCTTAGGACATTATTTAACTGCCTGTTGCCAAGGCTATGAGAATGCAAATACCAGTAATGATAATAAGACAGTTTTGCTTTCTAAGATAGAAGAAATTATATTAGGCCTAAAAGAATGTCAAGACCAAGTAGGTACAGGATATATATTTGGGGCTACTCTTATTAATAAAGAGAATATAGAACAACAATTTGATAATGTTGAAAATAATAAAACTAATATATTTACTCAAGCCTGGGTGCCATGGTATACAATGCACAAATTAATTGCAGGCCTAGTTTCAGTAGCCAGTTTAGATGATGATATGGCAAAAACAGTGTCAAAAACTGCACTTGATGTGGTTTCTGCCTTAGGTGACTGGACTTATGAGAGGGTAAGTAAATGGTCAGATAAGACTAGAAGTACAGTTCTTGCGATAGAATATGGTGGAATGAATGATTGTCTTTATGACTTGTATTCATTAAGTAAGGATGAAAAACATGCTGCAGCAGCTCATGCCTTTGATCAAGAAGATTTATTTGAAAGAGTTTTAAAGGCAAAGCCAGGAGAAAATGTATTAAACAACCTTCATGCAAACACCACTATACCTAAGTTTATGGGAGCCCTAAATCGTTATATAACATATAAGGACAAGAAAGAAGTAGATGTAGACATTTATTTAGACTATGTTAAGGCCTTTTGGGAACTGGTAGTAAATAATCATACATATATAACTGGTGGTAATAGTGAGTGGGAACACTTTGGATTAGATGATGTTCTAGATGCAGAGAGAACTAACTGTAACTGTGAGACTTGCAATGCTTACAATATGCTAAGACTAACCAAAAAACTCTTTATGCTTACAGGAGATGTTAAATATGCAGATTATTATGAAAATGTGTATTTAAACTCAGTTATTTCTTCCCAAAACCCAGAAACAGGAATGACCATGTATTTCCAGCCAATGGACAGTGGTTACTTCAAGGTATATAACGAAGAATATAATATGTTTTGGTGTTGCGTAGGGTCAGGAATGGAGAACTTCACCAAGTTAGGGGAGAGCTTTTATTTCCGAACTGATAATACTCTAATTGTTAACCAATATATTAGTTCCAAGCTTAGATGGTCACAAAAAGATATAATAGTAAGCCAAGAAACCAATATACCTGAAAGTGACCAGGCTAGATTTATTATAAATACAAAGTCTGACAAAAAAGCTGATATTAATCTTTCCTTTAGGATACCGGACTGGATTGCAGCTGATCCTATTATTAAAGTAGATGGAAAAGATTATAATTATGATCTTCATAATGGGTATGCTTTTGTTAATGGGCCTTTTAAGGATAATACTACAATAAATATCAAGCTAGCAATGGAAGTAAGGGCATACTCTCTAGCAGATGCTGATAACGTTTATGGCTTTAAATATGGACCTGTAGTAATAAGTGCCTTACTTGGTATGAAAGACATGAAAGAAACAACCACAGGAGTGGATGTAACTATTCCTATGGATAAATACATAGAAAAAGTCTACACACCTACTGGTAATGAAACTCTTGTTGTGATTACAGATACAGTGAAGGACTTTATAGACAATATAAATGATTATATGGTAAGGGATAAGTCGGCAGATAAATTAACTTTCAAATTAGAAAATGTAGAGGCAGATTTAAACTTTGTAACCCATTACTCTCAGCATAAGGAGCGTTACGGAATCTACTGGAAGTTTGTTACTAAGAAAGAGTATGACCAGATCTTAAAAGACCAAGAAAAGGATAGAAAGGCTATTATAGAAGAACTTCGCTTAGATACTGTTCAGCCTGGGTATGGCCAGTATGAAAATGATAAACTCCATAATATGAAAGAATACGGTAGTGGTTCTACAGGAGATACTTCTGCAGGTACATCAAGGCGTGCTAACCCAGATGGAGCTTTTTCATATAGGATGATTGTTGACCTTGAACAAGGAACCAATTTACTTGCAACCTTTAAGAGAGAAGATAATGGTGAAATGATAAGAATTAAGGTTGGCGATAAGCTTGTATATGAGCAGGTTTTAGATAATGACACATCAGATGAAGAATATGATGTAATTATTAATTTGCCAACTAAAGTTTTAAAAGATAAGGCAGAAAAAGTAACTATAGACGATGAAGAAAAAACAGTAGTAACATTTATGTTTGAAGGTAATAAAGGGGAAGCATCCGCTCGTTTATGCAACTTTTTATACAGTCTAAAGAAATTTGATGATATATCACATAGTGAATAAAAAAGCATAATGAATAATCAAAATATAATAACAAAGGAGCAAAACTATGACAAGTAAACAGAGAAAAAGTAGAGCAAAGATTATTGTACCCATAATATTGTTAGTGGTAATTGTGCTAGCTATTATAGGGGCAATATATTCTGATGTTATATTTAAAGAAAAAATAGATAGTGATTTTACTGTTAGTTATGAAGGAATAGAAACTGCGAGCCTTACAGCAGGTGTTAGTGTCCATGATCCATCAGTGATCCAAGAAGGAGATACATATTATATATTTGGGTCTCATATGGCTACAGGCAAGACTAACAATTTAAGAAATTGGGAATGGGTAGATAATGGTTATAGGGCTCAAAACTCTGTATATGATAATATATTTAAAGAAGGTTTGGGAATATTTGATTATGCAGGTTCAGGAGATAGTATAATTCCAACTGACGACGGTGGATATCATGTATGGGCTCCAGATGTTGTTTACAATGAAGCAAATGAGATGTATTATATGTATATAAGTATCTCATCAACCTGGAATGCATCTAATATATGTTATGCTACATCTGAAAACATCGAAGGTCCTTATGTTTACCAAGGTCCTTTAATATATTCAGGATTTACAAAAGATAATATACAATATACGGATGTTTTAGATTATGTTGATGAAGAATATGCAATTGAAACCTATACTAACGGTGGTGGCAGGGAGTATAATTTTAGCCAATTCCCTAACGCTATTGATCCAACTGTGTTTTATGATGAAGATGGCCGTCTGTGGATGGTGTATGGTTCATGGTCTGGTGGTATGTTCTTAATAGAATTAGATGAGGAAACTGGCCAAGTGATTCATCCAGAGAAGGACGAAGCAAACAGGGTAGACCCTTACTTTGGCAAGAATTTATTTGGTGGAGACCATAAATCAATGGAAGGTCCTTATATCTTATATGATGAAACTAGTGGATACTACTATCTATATCTATCTTATGGTGGCCTAGCTCGTGATGGTGGATATCAGATGCGTGTATATAGGTCGGAAACTGTAGATGGGGATTATGTTGACATGAACGGTGAATACCCAACGGCAGACACTAATCATTCTTATTACGGCTTAAAACTATCGGGTAATTATTATCTTCCAAGTCTTGACAAGGCATATATGGCAACAGGTCATAACTCTGTCTTTATAGATGAAAATAGTGGTAGAACCTATAATGTTTTCCACACAAGATTTGCTGATGGGACTGAAAATCATCAGCCACGTGTTCACCAAATGGTTATAAATGAAGAAGGCTGGCCTTGTATGCTTCCTTATGCAACAAATGGGGAAGTAGTAAGTGAAACTGGCTATTCAAAAGATGAAGTAGTAGGTGAATATTTCTTTATTAACCAAGGAAAGAACATTGACGCGGAAATAGCAGAACCTATAAAAATTGTTTTATCTAAACGTGGTAATGTATACGGTGATGGAATAGAAGGTACTTGGGAAATGAAAGACGATTCTTATTTTATGAAATTAAATTATGATGAAAAAGAATATAGCGGAGTATTTTGTAAGATGGAAGACCAAGCAGGCACACCAGTAATGGTATTTAGTGCTGTTGGCGCCAATGAAAGTATTTGGGGAGTTAAGTATGAATAAGGTTCCAAAGTCAAGTAATGAAAAAAGATTTGATGTTATAAAAGAGCTTATAATTGTTTTGATAGTATTAGTCTTGCTGTTTTTCTACTGGATGGCAATGTTGCTTATTGCATCACTACTACTGGTAAACATTTGGCATATTTTATTTGAAGATATTGTAATAATTGCAATTGTACTTACAATTATTTCGGGAATATTTTATATTAGACATCGAAAGAAGAAGTGGATAAAAGAAAACTCCCAGTAGACAAGGAAACTACTAAAATTTTAGTAGGGAATATAAAAAAAGACTCTCATTTAACATGAATATGTTAAATGAGAGTCTTTTTTATGGCCTAGAATAGCCAACTTATTGAAACATGTTAAAGCTCTTTAGAGCTATATCTTATAATTTACTTAGCTAGTATACGTATAATAGACACTGAATATTTAGGAGCAGTATAAGTGAAGCTGTCTGATACACTTAAATCACTAGTTTCTGGTGTGATATTATTAGTGGTATCAAAAGAGTTAAGTGCTGATAATTCATCTCCAGCAAGTAGAGTTACAAGTGCATTTTCTTCATAGTCTGCAAAATCTACATTTGTAATTTTAGTTTCGATATCTATTTCTCCTCCACTTACATTTACATATTTAATAATGATATCACCATTGTCATCTATGCTTGTAGTTTCATATAAAGATGAAGGAATCTCGTGAGTATAATCCACATATAAGACATCATCGATATAACATTTAATATTTAAATCATCTACTACAACCTTAAGCTCATATACCTGATTATGATTTAATGTTAAGTTCTTAACTGTTCCTGAAACTTGGCCACTTTTGGATCCTTCTGAGACAATTTGTAGACATGAAACTGTATTTCCCCAGCCTCCAATATTCCAAAACACATTATTGCTAGTGTTCTTAAAACATACAGGAATTAAAAATCCTTCATTACCTTTTAATATTTCTCCATCAACAGTTAAGGTATAGTTAGTCCAGTCTTTATCTCCAACATATATAGCTTCACCAGTATTTGCATCGAAAGGGTCTCCAGTATAAGATTGAACTAGTTTGCCATCTTTAGTATCCCAGTCTCCTTGGTGAGTTTCCCAGTTATCATCTTCTAAAACTGTATCTTTTTCAAAATCTGTACTATATAGAACTTCTCCACCATCGTTTGAAGTTATTTTTAGATTGTCATAGGCTACAGAGGTCATCCAAGAACCTAAACCTACAGCACCTGATAGACCATTGTCTGCTTGTGATTCATTTATCTCTAGTTTAGAAGGCAGAATGTTACTTCCAAGATTATGTGAAAATATTTGTTGTACATAATAATTAATAGATCCATGTATTGAGTCGTTAGAGAAAAACATCAAGTCTGGTAACCATTGATTGTTCTTAGCATTACCAAAAAGTGGAGCATAACAAGCTAACTTAACAATATCACTGTTGCGTTCTAAGCCTGTCATATATGCAGCTTCTGCTAGAGCCGCCTCTAAGTTGTTGGACTGGGCTGCATATTCACCAAGGAAAACATTGGCACTTGTATTTCTATCATAATTATCGTATCTTGTTGTATTAGTTAAGAACCAGTTTGGTGACTCATAATAATGTTCATCAACTAAGCTTGTAACACTGTCGTCAGGATTTCTATCAAGATACTGCCAGCCTTCTCGACTTCCAGACATTGTTCCGTTTGCAACGATTAACTCGATGTCACCATATAGTTCTGGATTTTCTATAGCTGCCTTTTCAAAGGCTTCTACAAAGGCTTCGTAGTGAGCAAAATACTCAGTTTGCCATTGCTCATTACCAATTCCAATATAGGTTAAGTCAAAAGTATCTTCGTGTCCCATATTAATTCGAACCTTACCCCAGTAAGTGCTTTCATCACCTAGGCAAAACTCCACAAGATCAAGAGCATCTTGAACATATTGTGCAAACTCTTGACTATTTAAAGGATAAACAATATATCTAGGACTTTGAACTTCGCAGGTCATTCCAGCATTTAATATTGGAATTGGAATAGCATCTACAGCTTCGCATAATAAGAAATATTCATAAAAACCAATACCATATGTGGTGTAGTAAGGATCATTTTTGTTACCGTTCCAGATTGATTTACCTTGTGGTCTAGTAGCAACATCTCCAACTGTTGTTTGGCCATTGATATCGAATTCGAGGCCATTTCCAATAGAATCCTTCCAGCTATAGATACTTTCTTCATCTCTACCTTCTATTACACATCCTCCTGGAAACCTTATAAATCTTGGCTTAAGGTTTTCTATGTACTGGCCAATATCTTTCCTAATGTTAATATCATGATAGGTTTCAGAAGGCATAAGGGAAACCATTTCAAGGTCAATGCTACCAGATACAATTTCTACAGATAGATATAGATCGTTAGTAACGGTTGCACTTGGTGTGAGAGTAAGGCTATACTTGTGCCATTGGTCTGATATGCCTTCTATAAAATCTTCTGCATATATCTTGTTGTCTTTGTCTATAAGGGATACTTTTACAGAATCACTATAATTAGAACTTGATTTCAAGTATATGGAGAAATCATAAGTTTCATCAGCCTTAACGGCAAGACCCTCTAAGTATCCTACATTAGCTATCCCCTCGTAAGAAGCTGAGCTATTGGTTAGTGTAGCATAGCTAGGGTTGTTTTCGTTTAGATATGTATTGTCACTTGTACCATCAATAATATCAAAGTCAAGAACATCAGGATTAGTATTAATCCATCCATGCTTGTTTTGGTTTGCAGCTAATGGTCCGTATTCAAAAGAACGATTTTTAATTAGTTCTGCATATACACCACCATCAATGGCGAAGTTTATATCCTCTATAAAGATTCCATAAAGAATATCAGATATTTCTGAAGACTCATCAAGAGATTTGCCATCTCCATTAATAGTGTTAATAGCAGTGACTTTTATGTCCTTATCAGAAGCCTCTTGTTCCTTAGGTGTTTCTGTGGAACTGTTCTCAAGTTTGCTAGTTGGTGAACATGCAGTCAATGATAAGATAGTTACAATTAATAGTAATAATAGTTTCATAGTGTTTTTTGTTTTTAAAACCATGTGTCTCCTCCTTAAGTTGGTAAATACATACAAAAATAACCAAAGCTATATTTCGTTCAACATAAAATATTTAATGATAAGTTTTGGATATTAGTGATATTAATAAAATATCATATAAATAATTGGTTGTAAACGGTTGACTTTTGTTAAAAATAATAGTATTATACTATAAACTAAAGTAATTCAAGAAAAATTTTATATAATACATGTGAGGAGTATATTATGAGAAAAGGTAAAATCAAAAAGATAATTTCCATAACATTCATATTCGTACTTGCTTTTGTGATTAGCCTTAGCTTAACTGATAATTCAGAATCTTATGCTAGTGAGATAGGCTCGAATTTTGCCAGTGAGCGTTTGGTTAGGAATTATAGTCAAGTAAGTGCTAAATATACCTTACCTAATTATAAAGGGGAAGATATCGTATATAATGTTAGCGAAATTATTAGTGATGATGGTAAAGAACTAATTACATCAGATACAAAAGGTCTTGATAGCGTCACTGAAGTAGTTGATTTAAAAATTGATGATACTTTAACGCTAACAATTGATGTACCAGAGAGTGGACAATATTTTCTAAAGTTTACATACTATTCCTATGATGAATCTATTTTACCAATAGAATTTTCAATGGAAGTAGATGGAGAGATTCCTTTTTATGAAACTAGAAATATTATTTTGGAAACTACTTGGAAGCAACAAGACAAACCTTTTTATGATAGATATGGTGATGAAGTAGTAACAGTTCCTACAAAGGTAATGAAGTGGGAAGACAAGTATTTAATGGATTCTAGTTATAGACATAGTAATCCTCTTGCTCTTGAGTTAGAAGAAGGAAAACATGAGCTTAGCCTTGATATTAGTGAAGGAAACTTCTTATTAGGACATGTAACCTTATCAGCACCACAGGAAATACCTACATATGAAAAGTCAGAAGTAGCAGAGGGTGATACTCTTATTACTATTCAAGGAGAAGATTATGCTTATACTAATGACTCTTCAATTCATGCAATAGCTGAATATGACACAAGAGTTGAACCATATTCAGTAGGTGATGTAGTACTTAATACTATAGACTCAGCTTCTTTTGATACAGCTGGTCAAGAAATAACTTATGAATTTGAGATAGAGAATCCAGGCTACTATTACATTGCTACTAATTATAGACAGTCTGACAAAACAGATTTCCCTGTCTTTGTTGATGTAAGAGTAGATGGTGAAATACCAAACAAAGAATTTGAATCATACCCAATGTCTTATTCAACCCAATATGAAACAGGGACATTACAAGATAAAGATGGCAATTATCTAAGTGTATATTTAGATGAAGGAATTCACACAATTTCCTATACTATTAGTATGGATGTAATAAGAGATGTTTTAGAACAAGTTGACATTATAATGTCAGGAGTGAAAGACATTGAACTAGAAATTACTAAAGTAGCAGGAACTAATGCAGATAAATACAGAGATATAAAGATAACAAGATACATACCTAATCTAGAAGAAAACCTTAGAAAATATGCAAACACATTATATGAACTAGAAAAGAGTATGGTAGTATACAGCGCTAGCGATGATAATGTTGCTGTAATGTCTTCCATGCTTATAGCAGCCAAACAGTTAATTAGTTTAGCTGATAATACAGATGAAATTGCATATAGAATTAGTGAATTATCATCAAGTGCTAACTCTGTAAATCAATACTTAGCTAATACAATTGATAATTTGATAGCTAACGACCTTGCAATTGACAGGGTGTATATATACCAAGAAGGCGCCCAGTTACCAATGCACCCAAATGCTTTCAAATCAGTATTTATGAATGCTCAAAGGTTCCTATCTTCCTTTACAGAACAAGCATATTCAACAAGTAATACTAATCCTGACCATTTACAAGTTTGGGTTAATAGGTCTAGTCAATATGTACAAATTATGCAAAAGATGATTGATGAATCTTTCACACCCCAAACAGGCATTAAAGTAGATATTAGTATTATGCCAGACCAATATAAATTGGTACTTGCCAATTCTTCAGGAGATGCTCCTGATATAGCAACAGGAATTAACTATACTATTCCTTATGAACTTGCAATTAGGAATGCTTTAGAAGATGTTACTCAATTTAAAGACTTTGAAGAAGTTGCAGAACCTTATTCAGAGGGATTCTTCTTAACTTCAACAATTAATAATAAAGTATATTCTCTTCCAGAGACTATGAACTTCTGGGTTCTATATTATAGAGAAGATATAATGGAAAAGTTAGGTTTAGAAGTACCAAAAACTATGGATGATGTAATTAATATGTTACCAGAACTTCAAATGAGAGGATTAAATTACTATTATCCAACAGCAGGAATGATAACCATGAGAAACTTCCATGGAACAACTCCTTTAATTATTCAAAATGATGGATCCCTATATTATGATTACGCACATGAGGGAACAGCCCTTGGAAGCAAGGAGTCTATTGATGGATTTACTGCTTTAACAGACTTATTTACCTTATATGGAATGCCTGTTAATGTAGATAACTTCTACCAACACTTTAGAAATGGTGATTTACCAATTGGCGTTGCTGATTATGGAACATATAATCTTCTAACCAATGCAGCTCCAGAACTTGCTAACACATGGAGTATTGCTCCACCACCAGGAGTTCTTCAAGAAGATGGATCAATTATGAATGCTACCTGTGGTAATGCTGAAAGTACTGTTATGTTTAAAATAAATGATGAAGAACGTAAACAAAGAGCATGGGAATTTATGAAATGGTGGGCATCAACAGAAGTTCAATCTGAATTTGGTCAAATAATTCAAATAACTTATGGTGATGAGTATATGTGGGCATCTGCTAATCTAGATGCATTTATGCAGCTACCATGGGATACATCAGATAAGAGAATTATTGTTGAAGCAGCTAAAAACGTTATTGATGTTGCAAGAATTCCCGGAACATATTTACTTGAACGAGAAATGAGTAATGCTTTCAATAATATTACCGTTGATGGAGATACAGCTCAAACAAGAATTGATGAAGCAGTTAAAACAGTTAACCGTGAAGTTGAGAGAAAATTAATAGAGTTTGGATTTATAGATGAACAAGGAAATGTATTAGAAATATACGAGATACCGACAATAGAGTCTGTTCGTAAGATACTAGGTAGAACAGATACAGAAGATTAGGGGGAGGGGTGAAATAATTTTGAAAAAAAGAAACAAGCTAAAACGAGGAAATAAAATAGGCCAAAAGGCAAGTAATAACAAAATGGGATATATGTTTCTAGGACCATATGGAATAATCTTTTCAATATTTATTTTAATACCAGTAATCCTAGCAATCATTTTATCATTTACTAACTTTAATGCTATTGAATGGCCATCTTGGGTTGGATTTCAAAACTATATAACACTTTTTACACGAGATGAAGTGTTTATGCAGTATGTACTACCCAATACTGTTACATATTCAGTTGTTGTAGGTATAGGAGGTTTTATACTAGCTTTTGTACTTGCCTATGCCTTATGTAACTTACCAAAAATACCAAGAACAATATGTGCTCTTATACTTTATTCACCAAGTATGACCTCAGGTATAGCAATGACAGTAATTTGGAAGGTTATATTCTCAGGAGACCAAACCGGTATATTAAACAGTTGGTTAATGAGTCTTGGAATTATTAATGAACCTATTATCTGGTTGATTAACGAGAATTTTTTACTTCCTATTGTAATATTAATAGGACTATGGTCGAGTATGGGAGTAGGTTTCTTATCAATGATAGCTGGTGTTTTAAATACAGATCAGCAACTTTACGAAGCTGCAGCAATTGACGGAGTAAGAAACAGATTTCAAGAAGTAATTTATATAACAATACCAAGTATGAAACCACAGATGTATTTTGCAGCTGTAATGTCTGTAGTAAATGCTTTCCAAAATGGTGCAGTTTCTTCATTGTTAACAGGAAACCCCTCACCAGGATATGCAGCACAATTAATAGTAAACCATATAGAAGATTATGGTTTCTTAAGATACGAAATGGGATATGCATCAGCAGTTTCGGTAGTTCTATTGATAATGGTTCAGCTGTTTTCTAAAGGTGCCGATAAACTTTTTGCAACCGGTGCAGATGAATAGATATATAAGAAGGAGGACATAAAATGGCATATAAAGGTAACAATTTAAACCCTAAAAAAATGGGAAAATCTCAAACAAAAATTTTATTAATTATACTTCCTTTGGTTATATTTATGGCATTACCAATCGTGTATATATTTAACCACGCCTTTAAACCAATGGATGAATTGTTCGCATTTCCACCGAGGTTTTTTGTACAAAACCCGACACTAGATAATTTTACTAATCTATTTAAAGTAAGTAGAAACTCAGGAATACCTTTAAGTAGATATTTATTTAATAGTCTTTTTGTTACTGTTGTTACAATTGGACTTTCATTAATATTTACAACACTAGCAGCATTTGCATTATCTAAGCTTAAATTTAAGGGACGTAACATGTTGATGGAAATCAATCAAATAGCGATTATGTTTGTTGCTACAGCAGTTTCAATTCCTAGATATTTAATTATCGCTAGACTAGGATTAATAGATACTTACTGGGCACATATATTTCCTTTAATTGCAGTACCAGTAGCCTTGTTTTTAGTAAAACAATTCGTGGACCAGGTTCCAAATGTATTAATAGAGGCGGCATATGTTGACGGTGCAACTGATTTTCAAGTATACCGTAAGATAATAATGCCAATGATCAAACCTGCAATTGCAACAGCAGCAATTCTAGTTTTCCAACAAGTTTGGAACAACATTGAAACCTCTAACTATTACATTAATGAAGATGGCATGAAAACACTAACCTTTTACATGAATTCTTTAACTAATGTTAATAACACCATTGCAGGACAAGGAATTGCAGCAGCGTCAACGCTCATAATATTTATACCAAACCTCATATTATTCATATTCCTTCAAAACAATGTAATGAATACTATGGCACATTCAGGTATTAAGTAGAAAGTAACAAATAGAAAGGAAGAAAAATGAAACATAAAAAATGGGCTATAAGAATAGTAGCTATCTTCCTAATAGCAGTCTCATTAAATTCTCTAAGTTTGAGTGTTGTACATGCTGAAACACCTTACAGAACTTTTACCATTGATGGTTATAGTAATGTGCACGAAACTCAAACCGCATATCTTCCAGATAGGGCACTAACTAAGTTTGGTGAAGAAAGTTTTGCTGGGCCTAGTGATATGCATGTAACCGATGACGGTGAAATTTATGTGGCTGATACAGGAAATGCAAGAATTGTTGTAGGAAATCTTGAAGGGGACTTAATAAAAACCATGGGTGAAGGTACCCTAGTTACACCAAGGGGCGTGTTTGTAACTGATAACAAGCATGTTTATGTAGCGGACCGTGATGCAAAGGCAGTATTTGAATTTGACGAGTTAGGCAATGTAGTCAACAAATACACTAAACCTGAAAACCCTTTATATGGAGCTATGCTAGATTTTCTTCCCCTTAAAATTGTAGTAAATGATGCAGGTATTATGTTCATAGTTTGCGAATCCAATACCAATGGTATAGTTGAGATTTCTCCACTAGAAGGTGGGACCTTTCTTGGATATTTTGGAACTAACTTTGCATCAACAGATATAAGGACAATTATCTATCGTGTAATATTAACTGATGCACAGCGAGGTAAGATGGTAAGTAACATACCATCAACTCCAGATAACTTTGCCATAGATGACAAAGGGTTAATTTATACAGTTACACGTGGTGATGAGGAAAAAACCTTGAAGAAGCTTAACATTGCGGGTAATAACCTACTTGATGAAACTTATAGTGATGAAATCCCAGCAGCAGTAGCGACAGGTAATCACGATAATATATTTGTAGCTTCACAACAGGGATATATATATGAATATACCGCAGAAGGAGATCTCCTATATGTATTTGGTGGAGCAGATGATGGTACTCAAAGGGTTGGCTTATCTACTTTAGTTACAGCTATTCAAGTTGACTTAGAAGACAATATATATATATTAGATTCAGATAAGGCACAAATCCAAATATATGAACCAACAGAGTTTACTAACCTTTTACATGAAGCTCTATATCTATACTCTAATGGTAGATACTCAGAGAGTAAGGAGCCTTTAACAGAAGTATTAAGTATGAACAGCATGTTTAATTATGCTAACCAGGCAATGGGACGTGCATATTTTCAAGAAGAAGATTATGAAATGTCCATGGATTATGCAAAGTTAGCCAATGATGAAGAAGGTTATTCCGATGCATTTTGGGAAATTCGTAATGTATGGCTACAAAACAATATAGTTTCTTTAGCAGGAATTATATTAGCAATATACATAGCATGGAAAATCCTAAAAGCCATTGATAATAAGAAAAATATATTTGGTGGATATAGAAAATGGAAAAACAAAATCAAGGAAAATGAGGTCGTATCAGACCTAAACTATGCAAGATACTTTATGTTTCATCCAATAGATGGATCTTATGGAATAGCCAGAGAAGGAAGAGCTTCTTATAAAGCTCCAACAATTTTACTAGGAATCTTCATTATTGAGTTTGTTATAGACAAGTATTTAAGAGGATTCTTACAAAAACAAGTACCAGAAGGTAGGTATGAAGTCTTTTCTGATATTGGAATAATATTAATAGTTGTACTTGCTATTACAATATGTCATTACTTGGTTTGTTCAATTAATGAAGGGGAAGGAACTGTTAAGAAAATATATACCTTCTTTATGTATAGCTTAATGCCATACATATTATTAGTACCATTAAGATTTGTATTTACTCATATCCTGTCATTAAATGAACAGTTCTTAATTACTATGGTTACAACATTAATATTAGGTTGGGTTGCGGTTCTTGCAGTTATAGCGATAAAAGAGGTTAATAACTATACTCCTAAAGAAACTGTAAAAGTAATTTTACTTACAATATTTACTATATTAATTCTAGCATTAGTACTATTTATTATTTATGTATTATGGGCGCAAGTATTTGAATTTATAGCTGAAGTAATACGAGAGGTGGTGTATCGAATTGTCCAATAAATTTAAAAAAATATTATGTCTTGTGTTGGTTTTATCAGTGTGTATCACTCTTATACCAACTAATATTAAGGCAACTAATGTAAGTGATGAAGATACATCTGAGCTTGATGAAGAAGTTCAAGAAGACCAAGCAGAACTTGACCAAGAAGAAATAATAGAAGAAGTTGTAGATCCAGTTGGTAAAGTAGATGAATCTGAATGGATAACAATAGATGATTACGAAGTTGTTGCTGAAAGCGAAAACTACAGAATGTATTTTTATGAGCCAAGACTTTCTGTGACTTTAGAAAATAAAAATACAGGAAAAATAATAGAGTCCACTCTTAGTGATGAAAAAGATGATGGAACAAGTAATAAGACCTGGAATAACTACATGAAATCAGGAATTGTAATTACTGCTATTATTGGAACAACAAACACTTACCAAGTAGACTTATTATCAAGTGATCACACAATGGATGTAACTTATACCGATAATGGTTTGTCTGCTGAGATTTATTTTCTAGAACATGAATTTGGTTTAACAGTAAATGTATACCTAGAAGATGATGAATTAGTAGTAAATGTACCAAGTGATTCTATAGTTGAAAACAAACCAGGTACTTATATATCTACAATTAGTCTCTTTCCATTTATGGGTTATACCCATATGGATGAGCAAGAAGGATATATGTTAATTCCTGACGGCAATGGTGCATTGATTTACCTAAATGATAAAGAAAACAGGTTTTCTACTGGATTTTCACAACCTATATATGGCAAAGATGTTGGTTTTTCTGATTCAAGAGTATCAAACCTATTATGGGATAGGTATGACATAGTTAGGGAACCAAACAAGGTAATAGCACCTATATTTGGCATGATTCATAGTGAAGATAGTATTGGATATCTTGGAGTGGTGGAAAAGGGCGATATAAGAGCAAGTATAGAAGCCCATCCTAATGGTGTTATGGTTAATTACAATAGATGTTATGCAAAGTTTATGATAAGGGACATATTTGTACAACCACTTAACAACTCAAATTCCGGAACAATAACTAGTGTTGAAAACCAAAGAACTGAAATGGATTTGCAGGTTAGATACATATTAGTTGAAGGACAAGATGCAGATTATTCTGGACTTGCAGTAGAATATAGAAACTATTTACTAGACAATGACCTGGTTAGTCAAAAAGATACTTCCTATAATACTAGAGTGGATTTTCTAGGTACAGATAGAGAAGAATGGCTGCTATTTACAAGGCCAGTTACAATGACTACAGTCGATAATATAAAAGAAATATATGAAGAATTACAAGATGAAGGTGTAGACAGTGTTTTATCAGTTTACAAAGGTTGGCAAAAAGGTGGCCTATATGATGTTCCAATAACTAAATATAAAGCAGACAGAAAAATCGGAGGAACATCTGATCTTACAGAATTAATTAAAACCGAAGAAGAAAACAATTATAATATTTACCTTTATAATGATGCATTAAGAATTAATCCCGCAGAGACAAATTCTACTTTTAATGTTATTAAGAGAATTAACAAGAGAACCTTTATAGAAAAGACTTATGACCAAGTATATGATGAATTTGAATATCAAACACCTTCTAGAACAAGAAAATTATTATCAAAATTTATCGATTCATATACTAACGAAGGGGTTAATAATCTAGCGGTAGCTGGGATATCAAATATATTATATTCCTATAGTTATCAAAGTGATTTTTATACTAGAAAAGATACAGCGCAAACTTATATTGATCTTATTTCTCAGGTGGATCAAAGTACAGATTTGATTTTAGAAGAGCCATTTAGCTATTTGTGGAAATATACAGATGTATTCTTAGATATGCCTTTAAGTTCATCTAGTTATATGTTTATAGATGAAGAAGTTCCATTTTTATCAATAGCATTAAAAGGAATTATACCTATGTATTCTGATTATGTGAATTTTGAAGCTAATAAACAAGAATACTTTTTAAGAATGGTTGAAGCAGGTGTCTACCCATCTTTTTATACCACATATGAAAACTCATCTGCCTTAGTTTATACGAATTCATCTGATTTATATAGTACTGAATATACTAACTTTAAAGATGAAATAGTAGAGTATGACAAGGAGTTTAGACAACTAGCAGATGTTATAGGTGATTCATTTATTATAGATCATGAAAAAAGTGACAAGGGTATTACTAAGGTTACCTATGATAATGAAGTCGTTGTATATATAAACTATACAGATTCAGATGTTACTGTTGATGGCAACACTATAGCAGCAATGTCTTATAGAATAGGTGATATGGGGTGATACTAAATGCTAAACTTGAAAAATAAAAATAAGAATAAAGAAGCAAGAAAACGTAAAAAACAATTAAAACGGGGCAGATTAACCAAGAAAAAAGGACTTACAGGTTTGTTATTTGTTTCACCCTGGATTATTGGTGTGATAATATTTCTTATATATCCGATTATTACTTCCTTTTGGTATTCTTTAAATAATATTAGAATTACACCAATAGGTAAGAACTTTAATTTTGTAGGTATAGGTAATTTCACACAAATATTATTATCTGATCCTGATTTTCCGACTCAGCTTATTGACTATATTATTTCAACCTTAATATCAGTACCTATTATTAATGTATTTGCTTTAATGATAGCAATGATGCTGAACCAAAATATAAAATTTAAAAGTGGATTTAGACTTATATTTTTCTTACCAGTTATTATTGTTAGTGGTCCGGTGATAGGAATGCTTGCATCTGACGGAGGAGTAACTATTTCTTCTGTTGATACAGTAGCTATACAAAATGCTATATCCACTTTTTTACCTCGTTACATAGCCAGTCCAATATCAGAGATATTTACAAATATGATCATGATACTTTGGTATTCTGGAGTACAAATATTAATTTTCCTTTCAGGCTTACAAAAGATAGATAAATCTATGTATGAAGCAGCTAAGATTGACGGAGGTTCTCAGTGGGAATGCTTTTGGAAGATAACCCTACCAAACATTAAATCTTTAATCCTATTAAATTGTATCTATACTATCGTATACATATCTGGGAATGAACAAAATGAGATTATTATGTTGATCCAACGTGCAATGTTCTCAGGTACTAAAGAAAAGGGTTATGGTTATGCTTCAGCAATGGCTTGGGTTTATTCAGTTGTGGTTGTTCTTATAGTCTTGTTGTTTGCGGGCTTGATAATGGGACGTAAAGACAAGTATGAACGTCAAGCTAAAAAGTATAGACGTCAATTAAAGAAAGAAGAAAGACAAAAGAGAAAGATCGAAAGGAGGAATAGAAGACATGCTAAAAAGTTTAAGAGGGCAGAAAAGAAAGGCAAATTCACAAGTTACGAAGACCTCGAAAGGTAATTTCTTTAAAGATATGAATAAAGATAAGTTTAATAGAATTATGCTTGGTAACAACGAACGTGAAGGCCTTATAAAGATGTTTGTTATATACGCACTTCTTATTTGTATAGGTTTTATATATTTATATCCAATCTTACATATGGTAAGTACTAGTTTTATGTCATTAGAAGATCTACTTGACTCTTCAATTAATTGGATACCTAGTTCTTTGAATTTATCTAATTATATACAAGCAGCTAAAAGTATGGATTTTTGGAAGTCTTTAACTCAAAGTTTTATTATTGCAGGCATTCCTACCCTATGTAATCTAATATCATGTTCTTTAATTGGTTACGGTTTAGCAATGTTTGATTTCCCAGGTAAAAAAGTGATTATGGCAATTTTAGTATTTTCATTTATTTTACCTGATCAAGTTACAATGATTCCAACATACGTTCTTTACTCAGAAATGGGGATTTTAGGAACACTTTGGTCATTTATATTGCCAGCCATATTAGGACAGGGTATTAATTCTCAAATATATATATTAATATTTTACTATTTCTTTAAGCAAATACCTAAAGTACTGATAGAGGCAGCACAAGTTGATGGAATAGGATATTTCCAATCATTCCTTAGAGTTTCAATACCTTCATCCATACCAGCATTTGTTACTGTAGGCTTGTTCTCTTTTGTATGGTATTGGAACAATGCCTACCTAACAAAACTCTATGTGTCAGGTATATTACAAGAATCTAGCTGGACAACCTTAGTAGTTCAACTAGATAGCTTTGCAAGTAATTATTCAGCCTATGCAACAACCGCTACAACGGGGGTAACTAGTATTAATGAATCTATTAATATGGCAGGAACAGTACTGACTATACTTCCTTTACTAGTTATTTATCTCATATTCCAAAGATACTTTGTGGAAAGTATTGACCGTTCAGGTATAACTGGCGAATAAGTAAAGAAGTTTATTATAAAATGTTTTAATTAGTAATAATAAATAAAAAAAAATACATTAATGTATTATATTGGGGTATTTATATAGACTAAATCAGTATGCTTTAAAATTAATTAAACTATTTTATGAAAAGGTATAGCTTTTTATAAAAGGTTTGATATAATATACTCAAGAGAAACATTATTGTTTCTTATATATAAACATTAAAAATATTTAAGGAGGACGTTATGAAGAAAAGAGTAGTATTATTAGTTTTTGCACTAACACTAGTTCTTAGTCTTACCGCATGTGGTGGTTCTGATGGCGGTTCAAGCGCAGAATCTAGCGATACAGTGTCAGGCGAGACAGAACAAGTACAAATTGGGGATATTGTATACAACAAAGCTACTGACTTAACTGACGAAGAAATTACATTAACTTATTTCAACTTCGATCAAGATGAAACTACACAATACTTAGCTGAAAGATTTATGGAGATATATCCTAACATTACAGTAAACTCTGTATATGAGAATGTAGCTACATATAACGATACATTACTTACACTTGTTTCTAATAATGAAACACCAGACGTAATCATGTATTCAGATGCAGACTTTGCATTATCTAACTTTCTGTTAAGAGATATATCAAGTTACTGGGATTCTGATCCAGAAACAAAGAACGTTGCTAAGACAGTTAATGAAGCTGGTCTAGGAACATATCAGACAGATGGAAGATATGGTGTACCAGTTAAGTTCTTCCCAGGAGTTATGTTTATTGACTTAAATGTATTAGAAAAGCTTAACATCCCAGCACCAGATAGAAACTGGGTATGGGACGATATGATACAACTAATTAAAGATGCAACTGTTATAGATTCACCAGATGGTATGGCATATTATGGCCTAGGTTACTACAACAGACTAGATTCATATTATGGTATTGCAGCAAGCCAAGAAATTATTGGTGAATTTGGATTTGATGGCAAGGAATTTGATTTAGGGGTTTGGGCAGTTGGAGAACAACAATTTGCTGACCTTAAACAAGGCGGCTATGTTGCACCAGTTCCTGAAACTCAAGAGATGGAAGATTGGTATGGAGACTGGGAAGGCTGGGCTGGTTCTTCAGGTCACGTAGCACTATTTACTGAAGCTTTCTGGACATATCAAGGAACTTGGGCTACTGAAGCTTTTGAACAATATAATTTAGATGTAGTTCCTTATGTAGTTCCTGCAGTTAAGGAAGAAGATGCACAAGGCGATGGTCACCATAGTATTGCAACTATAGACTTTGGTGGAGTTACAACCTCAAGCCAATATCCACGTGAAGCATATGAATTACTTAAATTCATGGGATTTGGTGTTGATGGATGGAAAACAAGAGTTGAACTTTATAATGATGAATCCATAACTAATGCATCAGGTCTAGCATTAAAATATGACGTTATGCCAGCTCCAATAACTTTAGATGAAGAAGTTTGGGATGGATATATTGATATGTATACTGAAGGTATGGATGAAGAACATAGAGGATACTGGGAAGAATATTTTGCAAGTTGCATGGAACCAATACCATTTGGCTGGACTAGTATTGCTGGGTATTGGAACTACTGTGATGAGTATTTCAACAGTATTGGTATTCATGACCTAGTAGATAGTGGCCAAGCAAAGGCTGCAGATTTTGCTACAGAAGCAACAGAGAAAGCCAACTTTTATCATGCTACAGCTATGATAGATTACTTTGGATCAGGTGGATACGACGTATTAACTGAAGAACAAACAGCTGAATATGAAGCTATGATAGCTGAAAATCAGTAATATAAGGGCTTTATTACTTATCAATTATTATGATTATTAAATATCTAATAATAAATATAATTTAAGGAGGATTTAAATTGAAAAAGAAATTATTATCAATTATTTTATGCTTAGTGATGGCAAGTGTACTACTAGTAGGTTGTGGAAAAGATGACGAAGAAGAAACAGAAGAAACTACAGTAGAAGTTGCTGAAAAAGTAGAAGAAGAGGAAGAAGAGGAAGCAGAAGAGCCAGAGGAATATACAATGGCAGAACCAGAAGAACTTACAGCAGATCCTGTATATCATTTTACTTTTGATGAACCAGAAGAAGGTGTTACTACTGTAATTCAAACAGAGGATCCTGGAGTTAATGACGGAGCAACTTTTGGAATAGAAGAATCTGATACATATATTGACAGAGATGGCAATGAAGTTGCAGCAGAAGTAAAGTATCAGCCAGGTCCAGTTGGTAACAGTGCTTATATAGATGGTAACTTTGGACTAAAGTTCGATGTTGAGCCTCTTGAAACAGAAACTTATACAGTATCTTTTTGGATGAATGCAGATAGACTTAGTACATATGGTCCAACACTTCAATTTGGTTCTAACATGGGAATGAGTGATGTTGAAAACACTGTAAAGTGGATTAATATTACACAAACAGATTGGGGAACAGATGGAGCTAATATTTTCCCTGTTGTATGGAATAGAAACTCTGAAACTGGTGCTTGGCCATGGGTTTATGCAGCAGATGATGCTATTCATGGTAAGCAAGAATGGGTTTGCGTAACCTTGGTTGCAACTGGTAACATTTACACATTCGAAGAAGAGGGAATTGACAGAAACGGTGCTAAATTATACTTAGATGGTACATTAGTATTTGATGCATCAGAAGATTTATATGGTGGCTTTGCGACTGATATAATGGGCGCATCAGATAACTTTGAAGCACTTTTTGGTATTAACTATTGGGACACAATTTATAAAGGATATATTGATGACTTATATTTCTTTGACTATTCATTAACTGATGGTCAAGTAGCAACTCTATATCAATTAGGTGATCCAAGCCAAGCAGAAGAAGTTGCTGAAGGTGGAGCAGAAGATGCTGAAGAACCTGAAGTTGAAAGTCAAACAGTTACAACTATTGACGAAAGTGCAATTTCAACAGTTGGTGTACCAACGACTGATAATGCATTTTGGACATCTAATACAGATGGTTATGAACTTACAGACGGTGGAACAGTAACAATGAAGTTTAACAACTATTCATCAGGAATTAATAACTGGGATAACTATGTTATAGCTTTTTGTAACACACCAGTAACTGCTGATAAACTTGCTAACGCAGATAACTACGAAGGCTATGCTGAGTATGGTGTATTGAGATCAGATGCTTTTGGTTGGGGATTTGCTACTGAAAATGGAGAATTACCAGCAGATAGCGCTTCATTTACTTGGGAATGGGATAATTTCCTAGAAATAATGAAAGATGCTGCAGTAACAGCTAAAATTTCCAGAAGTGGAAGTGATGTTACAGTTAATGCAACAGTTGTAGCAGCTGATGGAACAGAGTATACATATGATGTAACCGCACCAACGACTGCAGAAGCTTCTGACCCAATGTATGTATTCTTAACAGGTGAAGCAAGTTATATTGAACTATTGTCAGTTGAATAAGCTTTAGAAACGTCAGTTGAATAGGCTTTAAAAAACATTATATCCTATGGAGCTGCCATAATCGACAGCTCCATAGTTAATTGAAAATTATTTAAATCAAGGATAATTATATAAATAACATCTAAGTAGTTTAGACAAAAAATTATATATAGATAAGGTAGGATTTAATGAAAATGATAAACAATAAGATGAAACCAAAATTTAATGAGCCTTGGATTTTACAAAGAGCAGACCCATATGTATATCTTCATGATGATGGATGGTATTATTTCACGGCTTCTGTGCCAGAATATGATCGTATTATCATAAGACGAGCAAGGTCTTTATCAGAACTACCAAGTGCTGATGAAAAGGTTATATGGAAGAAGTATGAAAGTGGTCCAATGAGTAAACATATTTGGGCTCCAGAGATTCATTACATATTTGGAAAATGGTATATTTACTTTGCAGGTGGAGGACAAGAAGATGCTTGGAAAATACGTCCATATGTTTTGGAATGTGTTGGTGAAGACCCAATGAAAGACGAATGGATAGAAAAAGGTAAAATGCAAAGTGCAGAAACTGATGAGTTTTCATTTAAAGCATTTTCGTTAGATGCCACTGTATTTGAAAACAAAGGCGAGTATTATCATGTATGGGCAGAAAAGGTTGGAGTTGGAAGACAAATATCAAACTTATATATTGCCAAAATGAAGAATGGATATCAATTAGAAACAGAACAAGTATTGCTTTCAACACCCGATTATGATTGGGAAAGAAGAGGTTTCTGGGTAAACGAAGGTGCTGGTGTAATAAAAAGAAATGGTAATATTTATTTAACATACTCAGCAAGTGATACAGGAGTTAATTACTGTATAGGAATGCTAAGTGCAAAAGAAGACTCAGACCTTCTTGATCCAAAAAGTTGGACTAAAGAACGTTATCCTATACTAAAAACCAACGAAGAATTAGAAATTTATGGGCCTGGACATAATTCATTTACCAAAGATGAAGAAGGTAATGATATTATGGTTTACCATGCAAGAAAAGAGTCAGAAATTGAAGGCAACCCATTATATAATCCTAATAGGCATGCAATGCTTATGAAAGTAAAGTGGGACGAAAATGATAGACCAATATTAAGTTATGACAATTAGTTTTACAGTATTTTGTAGGTAATTGCGCAATGTTTTGTGTTTTATCGGAGTTATTATGCCTAACTCCTATTGATAAAATATGAGTTTCGCAATTAACAAATTTATATATATAAAGGAGATAATATGCTAAAGTTATATATTAATGAAACGATAAAGAAGGACACAATAGAACCTGAAGTATATGGTCATTTTTCTGAACACCTAGGAAGAGGTATCTATGAAGGTATATTTGTTGGAGAAGATTCTGATATACCTAATGTTAATGGAATGCGAACAGATGTTGTAGAAGCCTTAAAAGAGCTTAAAGTGCCAGTACTGCGTTGGCCAGGTGGATGTTTTGCAGATGAATATCATTGGAAAGATGGAATTGGTCCTAAAGAAAACAGAAAAAGAATGGTTAACACTCATTGGGGCGGAGTAGTAGAAGATAATAGTTTCGGTACTCATGAATTCATGGAATTATGCGAACAAATAGGATGTAAAGCATATATCAATGGTAATCTAGGGAGTGGTACAGTTCAAGAGATGTCAGAATGGGTAGAGTATTTGACTTTTGACGGAGTATCTCCGATGGCAGATCTAAGAAGAAAGAATGGTAGAGAAGAGCCTTGGATTGTAGATTACTTTGCTGTTGGTAATGAAAACTGGGGCTGTGGTGGTAATATGAATCCAGATCATTATGGTAATGAATATCGCCGTTATCAGACTTATGTTAGAAATTATAATCACGAACATCCAATTAAAAAGATAGCTTGTGGTGCTAATGTTGATGATTATAGATGGACAGAAGAAGTACTAAAAACTACATTCAATCATGCTGAATTTGCTCATGGATTTATGGACGGTTTATCTCTGCATTATTATGTACATCCAGAAGGTTGGGAAGTTAAGGGAAGTTCAACAGATTTTGATGAAGAAGTATGGTACAAAACTTTAAACAAAGCACTATATATGGACGCTCTTATAAAACGTCATGGAAAGATTATGGATAAGTATGACCCAGACAAAAAAGTTGGTATGGTTGTAGACGAATGGGGAACATGGTTTACTGCAGAGCCAGGAACTAACCCAGGATTCTTATATCAGCAAAACACTGTAAGAGATGCTCTTGTAGCAGCGATAACTCTGAATATATTTAATAAAAATTCTGACAGAGTTAAAATGGCAAACCTAGCACAAATGATTAACGTTCTTCAGGCTGTAATTCTTACAGAAGGAGATAAGATGATTAAGACTCCTACATATCATGTTATGCATATGTATCGTCATCACCAAGGAGCTAAATTACTAAGTAGTGAATTATCTGGTCTAGAAGAAATTGGTATTGGCGAATGGAAAGTGCCAAATGTTACTGAATCAGTATCTATGGATGATGATGGTGTAATTACAATTACATTAGGCAACTTATCAGTATCAGATAGTGAGACTGTAGAAGTAGTATTAGCAGAAGAAGGCTACAAAGTAAAAGAGGCAAAAATAGTATCTCATGCAGATATGAAAGCTCATAATACATTTGAAGATCCTGACAATGTAACTGAGCTTGATTTTAAAGATTATACAAATGATAATGATAATTTAAGTGTTACATTACCAACTAGTAGCGTTGTAGAAATTAGAGTTTCAAAATAGGAGTAATATGGGAACTAACATTTGTAAAAAGTGTCTTATTTATGATTCTGCTGAAGAAGACCAAAAAATGATAGAAAAATATATGAATGCATTAAAGACAGAAGATCAGGTTAGTGATGATATTTATGAGGAAAGAATTAAGATGTGTAAATCTTGTGATTTCCTTAATGTAGCAACCTGTAATGCATGCGGCTGTTATGTGGAGTTAAGAGCAGCCGCAATAAATGGAAGATGTCCACATAAAAAATGGAAGGATTAATCCTTCCATTTTTTATAGATTATTATTCATTGTCATCTTCTTCATCTTCAACTGGAGCATAGTAAATACTTACGTTAATATCTTGACCATAATTACCAAATGACTTTCCAAAGATAGTAAGACCGCCTACATGTTCAGCGTCTTCTTTAACAGCCATGCGTAATCTGATATTGCTACGGTGATCTAAATCAAAATCATTAATTGTAACGTTGGAAATCTTTAGGCCATCAATAAATGTACCTTTCTTGTTAATAACAAGAAGTTTTAATAAACCGTATTGATTCCAGTTTGGTGGCCACCAATCAGGTGTAAAAATTCCTCTGACATCACCAAAGTCTCCGGGGGACGTCCAGTTGCCGATATGTACATCATTAAGTTCAAAACTAATATCTGATGGCCATACTTCGTTTACACCAGGTGCTTCTGAGCTTAACTCTAAGGAAATAGATATTTGAGTTATTTGTTGTGAACTTGGGATAAGGTTTGGAATTGCATATTCTACATAACCTTTAGTAAACCAAAGAATATCAGCATTATATCTATCTGGATGTTCAAAGTAGCGAGTATCGTCTACCTCACCAATTATGCTGTCCTTTGAAGCAAGGCCACAAGTTGGAGCAATGTCATAACTTGAGAAATAACCAACCCTAAGTTCAGTGTTATAAACATTATCAAACTCTTCTTGACTTTCTAAGTCAATGAGAATTTTATCTACAATAATAGAACAGATTTTTTGATTACCATGTCCGGTAGATTCGTTTGAAGTAGTAATAAGACCACTGTTTTCTAACTTCTTAATATGGTTAGTAAGGGCACCATTAGTAATATCTAGTTCTTGAGCTAGCTCATGCATACTCATATTATTATTCTCAAGTAAAATATTGAGAATCTTAACCCTAATATCAGAGCCTAGAGCCTTAAAAACTTCTAAACCGTCATCTAGCGAAGTAATATGTAACATAAACTCACCTCCTATATTTTGGAGTTTAATATTATTTGTAATATAAGCTAATTATATTAAATAATAGTATAATAGTCAATCTTTAGTATGAATATTTTAGAAAAAATTAAAGTATTCAAATAAAAGATGAAAATAAGTAAGGGTGTTTTACTTTTTGTTAAAATACCCGGAAATAAAATGTTAAAATACAATATATGAATGGAGATTTATGACTAAAATAAAAAAAGGAAACTTAAAAGTTAATGCATCTGTACATGACCCAGCAATATTTGCTAAAAGCCAAGGCGAGTATTATATTTTTGGTACTCATATGTCTGCAGCCAAATCATCTAATTTAAAGGATTGGGAATCTTTTGCTAATGGAGTTAATAAAGAAAACCCCCTTTTTGATAATTTGTTTGACGAAGATAAGAAGGCATTTTCATTCACAGGAAAATTTGCAGATAGACATTATGCAGTCTGGGCACCGGATGTAACATACAATCCAGTATTAAAAAAATATATGATGTATTTTTGCACAACTGCTTCATATGTAAAATCCAGTTTATGCTTTGCAACTGCGGATAATGTTGAAGGGCCATATACATTTCAAGATACTATATTACATTCAGGCTACAATAAAGAGACAGTTAATTTGACAAATATAAAAGAAGTATTGGGAGATGAAGCTGATTTATCAAGATATTTCAGCCAAAATGGAAATTATGAAAACCTGAAATGGCCTAACTGTATTGATCCTAACTTGTTCTATGATAGAGATGGTAGCTTATGGATGGTTTATGGTTCATGGTCAGGAGGCATTTTCCTACTTGAAATAGATGAAAAAACTGGATATCCTATATATCCACAAGAAAACAAAGAAGACAACATAGATCCGTATTATGGTAAGAAAATTATGGGTGGTGGTCATAGGTCTATTGAAGGGCCTTACATACTATATGATAAAGAAGCTGATTACTACTATCTGTTTGTATCTTATGGAGGCTTAGCAAGAGATGGTGGATATCAAATTAGATTATTCAGGTCAAAGGATGTACTAGGTCCTTATACAGACATGAAAGGACAAATTCTAAAGAGAGTACATAAACATGACAAATATGGAGTCAAATTGATAGGTAATTATGATTTTCCTAGCCTTTCATATGCATACAAGGCTCCTGGACATAATTCAGCATTTATAGATTATGATGGTAGAAAGTATGTTGTATATCATCAAAGATTTGAAAATGGTAAAGAAAATCATGAACCAAGAATCCATCAGCTATTTACAACAAAGTCAGACTGGTTAGTTGCTGCTCCTTTTAATACAAATGGAGAAAGGCTTTCTAAAGAAGGTTATAGTAATGAGGATATTGGGGGAACATATCATATTGTAAATCATGGCCAAGATATTTCTTCTGATGTACATAAATCTCAGGAAAAAATTATTACAGAATCAGATTTTGTTCTAGAAAAAGGAACATGCAATATTAAACTTGATTATGAGGGTGTTGATTATGAGGGTGTAGTTATTGATATGGAAGATGAAGCTGGAAACAAAACTAGGTGCATATGCGCATTAGCTAACAATAAATGCATATGGGCTGTAAGGTATTTATAGCTAGCAAATTAGTATTTCATTAAAAAGACAATCGCTATAGAGTGATTGACCTCAA
>CAZXSM010000011.1:0-3530 GCA_964643255.1 uncultured Lachnospiraceae bacterium | reverse complement strand
AATGTTTGATTGTCTAAGAGAAGTGATTAACACAGGTGATTATGACTCAGATGCAGCCCGTACTGTTTATGATAACCATAAACAATGGCTTATGTATACTTGGCCTAAATATTCTCCAGAAGCTCACATTGGTTTAGCTCAGACGTATGTTGCAGATGAGAGATTTGCGAAATACTATAATGATAGGCTTGAAGTCAATGGTGTGGAAGTATTAAGAGATATTATTGTAAAATATGCTAATTAAATATAAAGTAATAAAAGCTGGTTGAAAAACCAGCTTTTGTTATTTTAAATGTATGTAAAAAAATAGAATTCTGATTGATATTACAATAAGTGGATTATATAATATATATTAATAATAGTAGAAAAACACGTATACTTGTAATAAAAATCAGGCTATATAAAATTTTTATTTTGTGAGAAGGTGAGTAAAAATGAAAAATAAAATGGGGATTGTAAAAAAAGGAATATTATCACTTTCAATAATTATCTTAATAGCCATATTAGGAGGATCCTACTATATAGGAAGTTTAGTATTTGAAGGTAGTACTCAGTTAGTGACAAATGAAGGGACAGCAACTGTATCAGATGGTTTTTTAAAAACATATAAATTAGACTATGAAGAATTTAAGAAAATTTATAAAATTGAAAAAGTAGAATTAGAATCATCTTTAGATGAACATATTATTCCAGCAGATTATATTTATGCTAAAAATAATGAAAAGAAAGATAGGAATAAAGATACTGTAATACTTGTACATGGATTAGGTGGTAATCGAGTAACTACTTATCCTGTAGCACAGATTTTCTTAGATGAAGGATATAATGTAATTGCTTATGACCAAAGAAGCTCAGGAGATAATACTGCAAAATACACTACATTTGGATATTGGGAAAGTGAAGATCTTAAGGATTATATTGAATATGCCAAGAAGGAAAGTAAAGACAATAAACTAATACTATGGGGAACGTCTTTTGGAGGAGCAACAGTTGGAATAGCCTTAGGCGATGATAAGGTAAATGAAGTAGTTGACATAGCAGTATTAGATTGTCCTGTTAGCAGTATGAGATATATGCTTAAAAATGAAATAGAAGATATGAATACAGGAATGCCGATAGATTACTTATTAAGCACAGGAAATTTTGTTAATAAAATTAAATTGGGTTTTACTTATGATGATGCAGATGTTACTAAATACACATCTATAACTAAGGTCCCTGTTTTGATATTTAATAGTAAAAATGATACTCTTACACCATATTTTATGGGAGAGGATATATATAAATCTATTCCTAGTAATAATAAGAAGCTAGTAACAGTATCTGACAGTAAACATGCTGATATTTTTTTAGATCATAAGGATAAATATAAAAGTGAAATATTAGACTTTATTGATAGTAATTCTCAGTAAAGAAAGGATTATGTGATGAATCGTAGAATTGGAATGATTTCTTCTTGCATAACATTAATCAGTGTTATACTATTTGCTATTTTTATGCTACTTAATATGTCTTCTGCTGTACAAAGTGATTTAACGGAACAAGCTATCCAGATAATCGATTATCAAAAATTTGGTTTGTTTTTTAATTATGATCTTTTTGGATATTGTATGCTTTCTATTTCTACTTTTTTTATTGGGATTACAATATCTCCAGAAAATAAAGAGGATAAAATACTGAAAACATTATTGCTCATTCATGGTATATTTAGCATTGTCTGCTTTATTCCAATGATGGGTATTTTTAATGATGACATGGTAGGTGCTGATTTTGTAGGAGTTTTTTATTTTTGTAAAATTAATTAAGGAGAAAAATTCATGGCTGGAAGTTTAGCAATAATTATATTACTAGGATTACTTGTAGATAAACTATTCAAAAAGATAGGATTACCCGGATTATTGGGAATGCTTATTTTAGGTGTTGTTATAGGTCCTTATGGGATTGATTTATTACATCAAGATATGATAAATATATCAGCAGATTTAAGGAGTATTGCTTTAATTATTATATTATTAAGGGCTGGACTCGGAATTAATAAGAGTGATTTAAAAAAGAATGGTGTAGTAGCATTAAAAATGAGTTCTATTCCCGCAATTATAGAGGGATTCTTCATCGCTTTTGCAGCGGTTAAGTTTTTGAATTTTTCCTTTATTCAAGGAGGAATGTTAGGGTTTATTATTGCAGCAGTTTCACCAGCTGTAGTAGTTCCTTCTATGCTAAAATTGATTGAAAAAGGTCTTGGAAGTAAAAAAGGAATACCTACTTTGATACTAGCTGGTGCATCCATGGATGATGTTTTTGCAATTACCATATTCAGTGCTTTTTTAGGTATATATAATGGTTCTGATATGAATTTGGGATTACAATTATTAAATATTCCTATATCCATAGTACTAGGTATTATGCTTGGGGTTACTATTGGATTTGTCTTAGTGAAAATATTTAAAAGATATCATATTGAAGATACTAAAAAACTTTTATTAATACTTGGATTAGCAATCCTATTAACTGAATTAGAAAACTTATTAAAACCTAATATAGCAATAGCATCACTATTAGGTGTAATGTCCATAGGTTTTATATTAATTGAGAAAGTGCCAAACATAGGAAAAGAAATATCAATAAAGTTAAACAAAGTATGGGTTTTTGCAGAAATATTACTTTTTGTATTGGTTGGAGCAGAAGTAAATATTAGTGTAGCATTTGAGGCAGGAAAAACAGGGATTATTATTATATTAATTGGTCTTTTGGGAAGGAGTATGGGAGTATTAATCTCATTAATTGGAACTGATTTCAATTGGAAGGAAAGGCTTTTTTGCATAATTTCATATATACCAAAGGCAACAGTACAAGCAGCAATGGGTGCAGTACCATTATCTATGGGAGTAGAATCAGGAGATACAATATTAGCTATAGCTGTACTATCAATAGTAATTACAGCCCCTTTAGGAGCTATTGGGATTAAATATTCAGCTGAAAAATTGTTATAAATATACATATATCCCCAGAATAGATACTACTTAGAATATATTATTATTAGTATTTGTAAAATTATGTTATAATAAAATTAGTAAAATATGTGTATTCTATTTACTGAAAGAATTAATAAATAGTGATTTGTATGGAGGTAATTGCATGAAAAGAATAATAACTATATTGTTATGTACTACTATGGCATTTGCTTTAACTGGCTGTGGGGGTAACATTAAAAATTTCGAGGTGTTGGAATGGGAATCAGAAATATATAATGATAAGGATATAGAGTCTGCTATTGAAGTTACGGCCGATTATTTCAAGGAAGAATTTTCTGGCTGTACTCTCGCTACAATCACATATGCTGGAGATGAGAATACAATTGCTCATGAAGATTGGGCTATTCGTAATAATGCGGATGATGTAATAGTTCTTATTTCATCTTTTGATATTGACTCGTCAGGTGGAGATAGCTCTTTAAATGCAAATAGTACATATAATGATTGGATGTGGATTTTGGTAAGAACAAATGGCGGTAAATGGCAACATGTTGACCA
>CAZXSM010000010.1:0-35194 GCA_964643255.1 uncultured Lachnospiraceae bacterium | reverse complement strand
TCATATTATATGGACTTGATTTATTATTTCTTAACTCTTGCTTTATGCATAAGTTAGTGATATAATATGTAAAGATAGATTATTTGACGCGGAAGGAGAGGACGAAAGTCCTCTCTTTATGTTTATGTGTATAACTTTATTAGGCACATAAACACTTAATATTTTAAAGAGAGAAGGGGCGTTTATGTCAAAAAAAAGCTACGAATCGAAAACAGAAAACTTAGTAATTCCTATCATTGAAGAAAATAGTTTTGAACTTGTAGATGTTGAGTGGGTGAAGGAAGCTGGTACTAACTATCTTCGTGTTTATGTCGACAAAGAAGGTGGTATTACAATTAATGATTGTGAATTAGTAAGCAGACAATTAAGCGATTTACTAGATGAAGAAGATTTTATTCCAGATAACTACATTTTAGAAGTTTCTTCACCAGGTCTTGGAAGACCATTAAAAAAAGAAAGAGATTTTGTTAGAAGTATTGGTAAAGAAGTAGATGTTAAATTATACAATCAGATAAATAAACAAAAAGAATATACAGGAATTCTAGAAAGTTATGACAAAGAAAAGATTGTTCTAGATTTGGGCGATGATGAGACTTTAGAAATCCCACGTTCTAGTATAGCTTTAATACGTTTAGCTTTTGATTTTTAATAAATTAGGAGGATAAAACAAGAAAATGAAAAGTAAGTTAGACAGCAACCAAGAATTGATTTTAGCACTAGACCAACTTGAGCAGGAGAAGAATATTAGTAAGGAAGTGCTTTTAGAAACAATAGAAAATTCTTTGTTGGCAGCTTGTAAAAACGAATTTGATAGAATAGATAATATCAAAGTTAATATTGATAGAGAAGTGGGTTCGATTTCTGTATATGCAGCAAAAGAAGTTGTAGAAGAGTTAGAAGACTCATCTATTCAGATTAGTGAAGTAGAAGCCAAAGAAAAATTTCCAAATAGCGAAATAGGAGACATAGTTAATGTAGAAGTTACTCCTAAAAACTTTGGAAGGATAGCTGCTCAAAAGGCCAAACAAGTAGTTGTTCAGGCAATTAGAGAAGAAGAGAGAAATATACAATATGAGCATTACTATAGTAAAGAAAGAGATATAGTTACAGGTATTGTACAGCGTTATGTAGGTAAGAATATTAGTATTAACCTAGGTAGAGTTGATGCAATGCTAAACGAAAACGAACAAGTAAAAACTGAACGTTTCAAACCAAATGAAAGAATTAAACTATATATTTTAGAAGTTAAGAAAACAACTAAAGGACCTAGAATTATAGTATCAAGAACTCATCCTGAGTTAGTAAAAAGACTATTTGAAGCTGAAGTAGCTGAGGTTAGTGATGGAACAGTTGAAATAAAAAGTATTGCCAGAGAACCAGGTTCAAGAACAAAAATGGCAGTATATTCAAATGATCCAAATGTTGATCCTGTGGGAGCATGTGTAGGAGTTAATGGTTCTAGGGTTAATACAATAGTTGAAGAACTCAAGGGAGAAAAGATAGATATCATTAACTGGAGTGAAGATCCAGCAAAACTAATAGAAAATGCACTTAGTCCATCAAAAGTTGTAGCTGTTTATGTTAATGAAGAAGAAAGAAGTGCAAAAGTTGTTGTACCTGATTATCAACTCTCATTAGCTATTGGAAAAGAAGGGCAAAATGCTAGATTAGCTGCCAGATTAACAGGATATAGAATTGATATAAAGAGTGAAACTCAATATAGAGAAGAAGAGTTAGAGAAATTAGAGGAAGAATTAGACGAATTGAATCTTGACGAAAATTTAGATGAAGATTACGATGATATTGACGAAGACTACGAACTAGATGAAGATGATTTTGACTCTGATGAAGAAGACATGGATTCTGATGAAGAATTTGAAGAAGATTTTGATTCTGAAGATTTAGATTATTATTATGACGAGGAAGATGATTCCGAAGATTTAGATTATTATTATGATGAGGAAGATTCTGAATAAAGTATAGAAAAAATAATGATTTAGAGGAATAGACATGAGAAAAAAAAGAAGAATTCCCCAAAGGCAATGTGTAGGTTGTGGGGAAATGAAAAATAAAAAGGAATTAATAAGAGTAATAAAAAACCCAGAAGAGCAGATTATGATAGATGCTACAGGCAAAAAAAATGGTCGTGGTGCATATATATGTAATTCCATAAATTGTTTTGATATGGCTAGACAAAACAAAGGTCTTGAACGTTCGCTAAAAAGTGAAATTCCTAAAGATGTTTATGATGAACTAATAAAGGAGTTGAAGGCGATTGGCCAATGAAAATGATAATACCAGGCTTAAAGCGAGAGAAGCCCAAAAAATATATTCTTATATTGGCTTAGCAATGAAAAGTGGAAGCTTAGTAAGTGGCGAATTTGCTACAGAAAAGTCAATACAATCCAAGCAAGCCAAGTTAGTAATAATAGCTTTGGATGCATCCAATAATACTAAGAAAAAGTTCAAAAACAAATGCACTTATTACGATGTACCATTATGTTTTTTCGGAACAAAGCAAGAATTAGGCAAAGCTATAGGCAAGGAATTAAGATCGACTGTAGGTGTAACCAATACTGGTCTAGCTAATGGGATAAAGAAGCAAATTAGATAACAGATAAAACACTAAGATATTAGAAGTTTGATCGATAGAAATAATGGAGGTAATAAGTATGGCAAAAATGCAAGTTTATGAAATTGCAAGAGAAGTTAATAAGAAAAGTAGAGAGATTATTAGTTTTTTAAATGATAATGGAATAAATATAACAAGTCATATGAGTAATATTGATGAAAAGGCGATTAATCTTATAAGAAAAGAATTTGGATCACCTAAGAAAACTAATAATCAAATAAAAAGCAAGACTAATAGAGATACTAAAGATAAGTCCGCCAAACCACAGACAGGGAATAAACCTAAACAAGGACAAAAACAAGGACAAAATAAAAAGCCTAACCAAACAAGCAATAAGAATAAGGCAAGCGGTAATAGAAATATGAAGAATAAACAGTTTAAAACAGATAGAAACAATCAAAAAACAACAGATAATAAAACAAAAAAAGGTCAATTTATTAAACCAAAACCAAAGAAAAAAGAGGTAGAAGAGATAAATATAATAGAAGTCGGCGAAACAATAACAATTAAAGAATTAGCTAAAAAAATGAATGTAGATTCATCTGATATTATCAAAAAGATATTTTTAACAGGTAAAGCAGTTACCATTAACGAAGAAGTTACCTTTGAAGAAGCTGAAGAAATAGCTATTGAATATGATATATTAGTTGAAGAAGAAGAAGTAATTGATGAAATTCAAGAAGCTTTAAAAGAAGAAGAAGATGATTCATCAACCTTAGAAAAACGTTCTCCAGTAGTATGCGTTATGGGACATGTTGACCATGGTAAAACATCACTTCTTGACGCAATTAGAGAAACTAATGTTACAAGGGGAGAAGCTGGTGGAATCACACAACATATAGGTGCATATGTAGTTGAAAAAGATGACAAAAGTATTACATTCCTTGATACACCAGGTCACGAAGCATTTACTTCAATGAGAATGCGAGGAGCACAGTCAACAGATATTGCAATACTTGTAGTAGCAGCAGATGACGGTGTTATGCCACAAACAGTTGAGGCGATAAATCATGCGAAAGCAGCAGAAATTGAAATTATTGTTGCTGTTAATAAAATAGATAAGCCAAGTGCTAATGTAGAAAGAGTAAAACAAGAATTAGTAGAACATGGCCTAGTTGCAGAAGATTGGGGTGGAGATACAGTATTTGTTCCAGTTTCAGCACAAACAGGTGAAGGAATTGATACCCTATTAGAAATGCTTGTCCTAACAGCAGAATTACTTGAATTAAAAGCTAATCCAAAAAGAAATGCTAGGGGCGTAGTTATTGAAGCAGAACTTGATAAAGGAAGAGGACCAGTTGCTACAGTACTTGTGCAAAAAGGAACACTTCGCATAGGTGATCCAATATGTATAGGAACATCATGTGGTAGAATTAGAGCAATGGTTAACCATAAGGGCCAAAAAGTAGAGGAAGCAGGACCATCAATACCAGTAGAAATACTTGGATTAGGTGAAGTACCAGTGGCAGGAGAAATATTTGTTGTATTAGATTCAGAAAAAGAGACCCGTAACCTTGCAGAGACTTATATGGCACAGAATAAAGAACGATTAATTGCTAACTCTAAGCCACAATTGTCTTTAGATGGATTATTTTCAGAAATTCAAGCGGGTAATGTCAAAGACCTTAATATTATTGTTAAAGCAGATGTTCAAGGTTCTGTAGAAGCAATGAGACAAAGCTTAGAAAAATTAAGTAATGATGAAGTTGCAGTTAAAGTAATTCATGGTGGTGTTGGTGCTATAAATGAATCAGACGTTACTTTAGCAAGTGCATCAAATGCTATTATTATCGGATTTAATGTTAGACCTGATAATAATGCAAAGGATATAGCGGCAACTGAAAAAGTTGATATAAGGTTATACCGTGTTATCTATAACGCAATTGAAGATGTTGAAAATGCAATGAAGGGTATGCTAGATCCAATTTACGAAGAAAAAGTAATTGGACAATTAGAAATTAGAGAGATATATAAAGCATCAGGAGTAGGAAATATAGCAGGTTGTTATGTTACTAGTGGCTATATTACTAGATCATCAGAGGTACGAGTAATACGTGATGGAATTGTTGTTTATGAAGGTGCTTTAACATCCCTAAAAAGATTCCAAGATGATGTTAGAGAAGTAAAGACAGGTTTTGAATGTGGTATTGTATTTGACAAATTTAACGATATAAAGGTTGGAGATACAATAGAAGCATTTGTTATGGAAGAAATCCCTAGATAATATTAATGTATCGAGAGGAATGATTATATGAGAAAGAACAGTATAAAAAACAATAGAATTAACCAGGAAGTAAAAAGAGAAATAAGTAGAATTATAGAAATGGAACTTAATGACCCAAGAATTAAGCCTATGACATCTATTCTATCAGTAGATGTAGCAACAGACTTAAAGACTGCAAAAATATATATTAGTGTTTTAGGTAGCGAAGAAGATAAGGAAGATACTCTTGAAGGCCTAAATAGTGCAAGTTCATATATAAGAAGCCTAGTAGCTAAAAATGTTAATCTAAGAAACACACCAGAGCTAGAATTTAGATTAGATGATTCCATAGAATATGCTATCAATATATCAAAATTAATCGATGAAGTAAATCATGATGATAAAGATGATAATGATGATAAGGAGTATAAAGATTGATTAACGGAATTATCAATGTTTATAAAGAACCTGGCTTTACATCTCATGATGTGGTAGCAAAGCTTAGAGGTATTTTAAAGCAAAAGAAAATTGGGCATACAGGAACGTTAGACCCTCAGGCTAAGGGGGTTCTTCCTGTGTGTCTAGGTAATGCAACAAGGGTAAGTGATATACTTACTAACAAATCTAAAACATATAAGGTAGTTGGATTACTAGGTGTAGTAACAGATACTCAAGATATTTTTGGGGAAACTTTAGAAACAAATGAAGTAGAGGTCACAGAAGTCAGACTAGAAGAAGCTATAGAAAGCTTTATTGGCCCATATGACCAGTTACCACCTATGTATTCTGCTATAAAGATAAATGGTAAGAAATTATATGATTATGCCAGGGAAGGTAAAAAAGTAGAAAGAAAAACCAGACAAGTTGTAATACACAATATTGAAATAATCAAGATTGATCTTACTAGTTCAACCTTTGAAATGTTAGTAGATTGTTCTAAAGGAACCTATATTAGAACCTTAATACATGACATAGGTAGAGTGCTTGGCTGTGGTGCTTGTATGAAAGATTTAATTAGAACAAGAACTGGAGACTTTTTTATTGATGAAAGTAAGTCTTTGAGCGAAATTGAAGAAATATCTCATAATGATAAACTGGACTCTATTTTAGTAAGAGTAGACAGTCTTTTTCCTGAGTATGAGGAAATAACTATATTAAAAGAATATTCTAAACGTATTTATAATGGGAATTATTTCACCTCTAATCATATAAAAGATTTTATTTCAAGTAATAAACATGATAAAGTTAAAGTATATGATTGGCAGGATAAATTTATAGCCATTTACCAATTTGATAAAAATAAAGATATTTATAGACCCTTTAAAATGTTTTTAGAACAAGACAAATGATATTAGGAGCATAATTAATATGGAATATGTTGAAGGTAAAGAGTTTACTTATAAAAATACAGCGATTACTTTGGGTAAGTTTGATGGCATCCATAGAGGTCATCAGATGTTACTAAAGAAAGTAGTAGATAAAAAAAAGGATGGATTAACTTCAGTAATGTTTACCTTCTCATCCCATCCTCAAAACCTTTTACAAAACAAAGAAACAAAGTTAATATACACTTTAGAAGAGAAGCGAATCATACTAGATAAATGGGGTCTTGATGTTTTGATTTCCTATCCTTTTAATAAGCAGATAGCTAGGATGAAAGCTTATGATTTTGTAAAAGATGTGCTAGTTGGTCAGTTAGATGGAAAAATAATAGTAGTAGGGCAAAACTTTCGTTTTGGACACAACCGTGAAGGAAATGTTCAGCTTTTACAAAAGTTATCGGAAGAATTTAATTTTGAACTTGTAGTATACGATAAACTAGAATATAAGGGACGTAGAGTTAGCTCTACCCTAATAAAAGAACTAATAAGACAAGGCAATATAGAATATGCTAATCATCTTTTAGGAACTCCATATACAATAATGGGAAAGGTGAAACATGGTAGGAAAATTGGTCGTACCCTAGGTTTTCCAACTGTTAATATAGTTCCAGATGAGAATAAGCTACTTCCCCCTAATGGTGTATATGTGTCAAACACTAAGATAAATGACAAAACAATTCATGGTGTAACCAGCATAGGTCAAAATCCAACTGTAGGTAAAACAGATGAAATAAGAGTAGAAACTTTTTTGTTTGATTTTGAAGGAGATTTGTATGATCAAACTCTAAGGGTTCAGATTTTATCTAGATTTAGAGATGAAATTAAATTTGACAATGTTGATTTATTAAAAGATCAAATTGATAAGGATATTGAGCTTGGAAAAGCCTATTTTAACTTATAAAAAAAGGAATTTTTCTTTGCCCCTTCTTTACTAGCAGACATATAAAAAGATATAATACTGCTAGTGGAATGGGGGTTAAGAAAAATTCCTTTTACATATAGGTTTGTATAATAGGCTGGATTTGTTTACCTTCTAAGGCGTCTTCTATTGTTTCTATTAATAGGTTGGTGTGGGCAACTAAGGAATTAACTTTATTAGTGGGGTTATCCTGGCCAAAAGGGAGAAAGTATATATTTTTTGAGTTTAGCAATGTTCCGATGTTTTTTAAATTCAGGCCTAATCCATCATTTGTAGAAATAGAAAGTATTACGGGTTTTTGATTCCGTAATTGAGCTTTGGCGCCCATTAGTACAGGGTCGTCTGTTATGCCAGTTGCTAGTTTGGCTAGTGAATTACCGGTGCAAGGGATAATTACATATGCATCTAGATAACCTTGAGGACCTACAGGTTCTGCACCTTCAATTGTAGTTATTGGTTCTTTACCTGTTATTCTAGTTATTTTATTATAAAAATCTTTAGATTTTCCAAAGCGACTATCTATACTATTTGATGCCCTTGATAAGAAGGGGTAAATGTTTGCACCAGTTTCAACTAATTTTTCTATTTCAACAAAAACTTCATCAAAAGTACAAAAAGAGCCAGTCATGGCAATTCCTATATTTTTATTATTTAAATTCATTATATATCTTCTTTCTTAAATCCTTTAATATGCAGTCTACCAATGATTGTGCACTAGATTTAGGAGCATATTTACCAGGTAAACCAAGACATAAATTAGCATTTCTATTTATATTCCCTTGTTAACAAAATGTTCATAAACTGTTCTTTTTTAACTTTTAATTATTAGGCCTTATATCCTTTTAAAAATCTTTACATTTAAACAAAACTATGGTATGATATTCAAGTAGAAAACCAGTACTCAGGATTCGGAAACTCCGACCAATTCTTAGTATATGGTATTTTAAAAAAATTAGGAGGAAATAAAATGACAAGTAAAGAAAGAAAAGAAGAAATAATTGCAGAATTTGGAAGAACACCTAACGACACAGGTTCTCCAGAAGTTCAAGTAGCACTTTTGACTGAAAGAATAAACGAGTTAATTGAACATCTGAAAATTAATAAGAGAGACCATCACTCAAGAAGAGGACTTCTTAAAATGGTTGGTCAAAGAAGAGGATTACTTGAATATCTTAAGAAAAAAGATGTTGAGCGCTATCGTGAATTAATCTCTAGACTTGGATTAAGAAAATAATAGCAATAATTGCTTTATATAAGTAATTATAAAATATAAAATTATAAATTTTCCTAGTTATCTCTTTTGATAACTAGGTTTTTTTATTTAAACACATGAATTAGAAATAGGTTAGTCTAATTCATGTGTTATATTTATGGTAATTTTTTATAATAAGTGTTATAATAATTAAAGATTAGCTAAAACTAATTAACATTAAGTATAATAAAGATAATAATTGTAGAAAATAAGTAACTACTATTATTGTAAATGGAGATATTATCCGAGACTTCTGAAAAGCTCATAAGTTTAATATTTGTGATTTTTTCAGTGGTTTCGGTATCTCCAAAGCAAAACGATTCAAATAAGGAGAAAAAAATATGTACAAAACTTATTCAATGGAACTTGCAGGAAGAACTCTACGCGTAGATATAGGGAGAATGGCTGCACAAGCTAATGGTGCGGTATTAATGCACTATGGTGATACGGTTGTATTATCAACAGCAACAGCTTCAGAAAAACCAAGAGAAGGGATTGATTTCTTTCCACTTAGTGTTGAATATGAAGAAAAACAATATTCAGTTGGTAAAATCCCGGGTGGATTTAAGAAAAGAGAAGGAAGGGCAACAGATAATGCAGTTTTAACTGCTAGAATGATAGATAGACCTATGAGACCCTTATTTCCAGATGACTACAGGAATGATGTAAACCTTAGCAATTTAATACTTTGTGTTGATCAAGACGCTGGCCCTGAGATTACTGCGTCACTTGGCTCAGTTCTTGCAACATTAATATCAGACATTCCATTCAATGGACCAATGGCATCAACTCAAATTGGACTAATTGATGGAGAATTTATAGTTAACCCTACTGGCGATGAAAGAGAAGTTTCAGATTTAGACTTAATAGTTTCATCAACTGATAAGAAAGTAATTATGATTGAAGCAGGCGCCAATGAAGTATCAGAAGAAGTAATGATGGAAGCTATTGTTAAGGCACATGAAGTTAATCAAGAGATTATTAAATTCTTTAATGATATTGTTAAAGAAAACAACAAAGAAAAACATGAATATGAGAGATTTATATTACCAGAGGATTTAATAGAAGATATTAAATCAAGAGTTTCTTTTGAAGAAATGGAAGAAGCGGTATTCTCAGATGTAAAACAAATAAGAGAAGCTAATGTTAATGAGATAAAAGAAAAACTTAATGAAGCTTATGAAGAAGAACATGAAGATTGGTTAGAATATATTGATGCAGCCATGGAAGCTTATCAAGAAAAAGTAGTTAGAAAGATGATATTAAAAGATCGTAAGCGTCCAGATGGTAGAAAAATCGATGAAATTAGAAATCTTGAGTCAGAAATCGATGTTTTACCAAGAACTCATGGTTCAGGAATGTTTACAAGGGGTCAAACTCAAGTGCTTAATGTTACTACCCTTGCATCACTAGCCGATGTGCAAAGATTAGATGGCTTAGATGAAAATGAAACATCTAAGAGATATATGCATCATTATAACTTCCCATCTTTTTCAGTTGGTGAAACTAGACCATCAAGAGGACCAGGTAGACGTGAAATTGGTCACGGAGATTTAGCAGAAAAGGCACTTATACCAGTGTTACCATCTGAAGAAGACTTCCCATATGCAATCCGTACAGTTTCAGAAGTATTAGAATCTAATGGCTCAAGCTCTCAAGCAAGTATTTGTTCATCCTCTTTATCACTAATGGCAGCAGGCGTTCCAATTACAAGCCATGTAGCAGGTATATCTGCAGGATTAGTTACTGGAGAGACTGATGATGATTATATAATTTTAACAGATATCCAAGGACTAGAAGACTTCTATGGAGACATGGACTTTAAAGTTGCAGGAACCCATAAAGGTATTACTGCAATCCAGATGGATCTTAAAAATGATGGTTTAACTAAAGAAATTATTAAAGATGCAATAGATACTACAAAAAAAGCTAGAACTGTTATATTAAATGAATCTATGACACCTTGTATAGAAAAACCTCGTGAACAAGTTAACGAATATGCACCTAAAATCACTCAGATTCAAATAGATCCTGAGAAAATAGGTGACGTTATAGGTAAACAAGGTAAGCACATTAATGCTATTATTGAACAGACAGAAGTCAAGATAGATATTAGTGATGAAGGTGAAGTATCTATATCAGGATATGATATGGATAAAATAAATGAAGCTATAGAATTAGTTAAAACAATTACAACAGACTTTGAAAAAGGTGAATATTATAAGGGGACAGTTGTAAATATTAGAGATTTTGGCGCATTTATAGAATTTGCACCAGGTAAAGAAGGAATGGTTCATATTTCTAAAATTTCTAATGAACATGTTAACCGAATTGAAGATTACCTATCTCTAGGAGACGAAGTTACAGTTGTTTGCTTAGGCAAAGATAGACAAGGAAGAGTTAGCTTTAGTATGAAGGGTATAGACCAGTAATCGAATAAAGGTGCTGCATTAGAAACCTTTAAAAAAATAAAACCCATGTGTATAACATAAATATGTATATTTATGTTATACACATTTTTTTGCTTAAAAAGAGTCAAATATCTAAAAAAAAGTTTAATTAATCCTTGTTAAAATCTTGACAAATTTTTTAAGTGATGTATAATTTAATGTGTTGTTAAATAATAAACGATTGAAATGTTTTACAAGAGACTAATTTTAAAAAAATAAACGCATTATAAGGAGGACAATATTTATGTTTGATTTAAAAGGAAGAGTTGTAGTAGTATCAGGTGCATCATCAGGTTTAGGTAAACAAATGGCACTTGCATATGCTGATCAAGGAGCAGATGTAGTTATAACTGCACGTAGACTTGAAAGACTTGAAGAACTTGCTGAAGAAATTCGTGAAAAAGGTGTTCGTTGTCTACCAGTACAATGTGACGTTACTGATTCTGATCAAGTTGATGCTGCAGCTAAAGCAACAAAAGACGAATTCGGTAAAGTTGATGTTCTAGTTAACTGTGCAGGTGCTGCTGCAAATGCAGGAGTTCTAGAGATGACTAATGATGAGTGGGATTTCACTATCGATACTGATATGACTAGTGTATTCTATGTTACACGTGCATTTGCAAACATTATGAAAGAAAACAACTATGGACGTATTATTAATATATCTTCAATGTATGGTTTAGTAGGAAACCCTGCAATTGATACAGTTGCTTATCATACGTCTAAAGGTGGAGTTGTTAACTTTACAAGAGCAGTTGCTGCTGAATTAGCAAAATATAACATTACATGTAACTGTATCTGTCCTGGATATTTTGAAACAGAACTAACTACAGATACACTAAACACAGATGAGTTTTCACAATATATGAAAGCTACTGTACCTCTAGGAAGATATGGTAACGAAGGTGAATTAAATGCAGGTGCTATATTCTTAGCAAGTGATGAAGCATCTTATGTTACAGGAGTTATTCTTCCAATAGATGGTGGATATACTTGTATTTAATTTTATTATAAGCAAGAATTAAGCTTGTATATAGGATTTTATAAGAATTAACGATAGCAAAACAACTTAATACGTATAATATAAAGTCAGCTAGTAATAATATCCCTAGCTGACTTTGTTTTTTTGTGATAGAATATATTAATCATAATATATTACAAAAGAGAGGTGATTTTGGGGGTTTATTAAGAAATATAACCCCTTAGTATTATGGATAAACATATTGAAACAAAATGTATTCAAGAAGGATATAAGCCAGAGAATGGACAGCCAAGAGTTTTACCAATATCTCAAAGTACAACATATAAATTTGATTCTAGCGAGACAGTAGGTAAGTTATTTGACTTAGAAGAAGATGGCTTTTTCTATACAAGAATTGGTAACCCAACTGTAGACGCAGTAGAAAAGAAGATTGCATCTTTGGAAGGTGGAATTGGTGCCTTATGCACCTCTTCAGGTCAAGCGGCAACACTTATTTCAATACTTAATATATGTGATGCAGGTGACCATTTTATATCTTCTTCAGCCATATACGGAGGAACAACCAATCTGTTTTCAGTAACCCTTAAGAAACTAGGGATTGAAGTAACATTTGTAGATGCTGATTTACCAGAAGAAGAATTACAAAAGGCGATTCAAGAAAACACTAAATGTATTTTTTCTGAAACTCTTGCTAATCCAGCACTAGTAGTTACAGATATTGAAAAATTAGCTAACTTAGCACACAAGAATGGTATACCACTTATTATTGATAATACATTTGCAACTCCATTTTTATGTAGACCTATAGAGTTTGGAGCTGATATTGTAATACATTCCACATCCAAATATATGGATGGACATGCAGTAGCCCTAGGTGGTGTAATAGTAGATAGTGGAAAATTTGATTGGAACAATGGTAAGTTTCCTGGACTAACTGAACCAGATGTTTCTTATCACGGAATCGTATATACTGAAACATTCAAAAATGCTGCATATATTACCAAGGCACGTGTTCAGTTAATGAGAGACCTTGGCTCAACACCAAGTGCTAATAATGCGTTTTTGCTTAATTTAGGACTAGAAACTCTTCATTTAAGAATGGAACGTCACTGTAGTAATGCCTTAAATGTTGCCAAATGGCTTGATAATAGTGAGTCGGTTTCTTGGGTCAACTATCCTGGATTAGAAACCAACAAGTATTATGAATTAGGTCAAAAATATATGCCTAAAGGAGCATCTGGAGTGGTTTCCTTTGGTATAAAAGGTGGTAGAGAGGCAGCGACGAAGTTTATGGATAGCTTGGAATTAGCAGCTATTGTAGTTCATGTAGCAGATGCTAGAACCAGCGTACTACATCCAGCAAGCACTACCCATAGGCAGTTGACAGACCAACAATTAGAAGAAAGTGGAGTTTCACCTGATTTAATTCGTATGTCCATAGGTATTGAACATATTGATGATATTATCGCTGACATAGACCAGGCTCTTAAAAAGATACATTAAGCTACAGTTAATAAACTATATTTTTTATTAATAAAAAGATAGTAATGAATTCGTTATATGAAAATATTTTTTAACATACAAATGTGGGGATTATTGCTTTATATAAGCTTTAGTCCCTATATTTGTATGTTTTTTTATTGAAATTAAATATGCAAATCATATAAATAATATTATGAATATTACATATAATAACCTATAAGTATAATAGTTATTTATAAACATAAAGTTTTTAAGATAAATGTAACTATAAATATTATAGGAGGCATATATGGAATATAGTAAGGATTTTACTGAGAAAAGAACCAGTAACATAGATCAAGAAGAAGGAGATCAGGAAGAGAATCAGAATAATGACCAGAAGCAAAATCAAGGCTACGATCAAGAACAAGAAACAGGTCAAGATGAGGCCAATGAAATTGATAAGGTAGAAGAAGAAAAAAAGAAGAAAGAAAAAGATGAAATAGATGATAATAAGATTCGTGAATATGGACAAGCATTATTAGTCAATGAAAAACGAAAATCTAAAATACATTTACTATCCATAATAGGAGAAGTTGAAGGTCATCAGTGCTTACCCCAGCATAATAAAACTACAAAGTATGAACATGTCTTACCTCAACTTGCAGCTATAGAAGATAGTCCTGAAATAGATGGTTTATTAATTCTTTTAAATACTGTTGGTGGTGATGTAGAAGCAGGCCTTGCTATATCTGAAATGATTGCCTCACTTAGTAAACCAACATGTTCTCTAGTTCTTGGAGGTAGTCATTCAATTGGAGTTCCTCTTGCGGTTTCAACAGATTATAGTTATATAGTTCCTACTGCCACCATGATAATCCATCCTGTACGTATGAATGGGACTGTTATAGGAGTGGCACAGACCTTTGAGTATTTTGAAAGGATTCAAGAAAGAATATTAAGCTTTATAGTTGGTCATTCTAAAGTAGAAAAAGACGAATTAAAGCGATTAATGCTTAATACAAGTCAATTAGCTAAAGATGTTGGTTCAATACTGGTAGGACAAGAAACAGTTGAAAAGGGGATTATAAATGAAGTGGGTGGCATCAAGGAAGCTTTAAACAAACTATATGACATGATTGAAGAAAACAAGGTAAATAATTTTTATAATACAGAGAATTAATTTATGTTTTTGTTAATAAGAGTTAGTCATAATACAATAGATTTTGAAATTGATTAGAGAATTTCACCTATTTAAAAGGAGTTTTAAAATGTTATATACAGTTATTCCTTTAGAAAGAATATATAATAATATGACAAAAAGTATTATAGATGAATATGTGGTACAAGGTCTCTTGCCATTAGACACATCTAGTGATTTTAAAGATATTTCTATAGACAATGGAAGAATTTCTGCAAAGAGGCAAGGAGATAAATATATTGTTAATAGGATAAATTCTACAAATATGTCAGATTACTTAGATGACAAATACACTCCAGGTAAGGAAATTGATATTTAATCACACTTTTCGACAATTTGTTTCCCTTGAAAGAGCCTTGAATAAAAGGTATAATGATATTGGTTCTAAGTTGCTATTTTATGCCCTATTGCATAAGAACTTAGAATCAATTTATTATGCTTATTATACACATAAATCTTTAGCTATATATTAAGAAGCTTAAAGGGGAGGCATAACATGGCTGGTAAGTCATCTAAATCAGGGAAAAAGACAAAAGGTAAAAAACGTTCATATACAACTAAAAAGCAAAAGCAAAGAAAAGAAAAAATGTCTTTAATTAAAGATGAAATAATATTGATAATTACATTTGTTCTATCAATACTCCTTATCTTAAGTAATTTTGATTTAAGCGGAAAAGTTGGTGAGTTTATAAATCAAGTTACTTTTGGTTTGGTTGGATTGATAGGATATTTAATGCCTATAATCTTGTTCTATATAGTTGTTTTTGTTCTTGCAAACAAGGGTAACAAGGTAGCTTACGTCAAGGCTATTAGCTTTATTGTATTAGTAGCATCAGTGGCTGCTTTAATTCAACTAATTTTAACTAATAAACCCTTAGAAACAATTTCTACATATTACAAATTGTCATCAAACAGTAAAAGAGGTGGCGGTATTGTTGGTGGTGCTATTGTTAATCTAATACATCCATTATTTGGAACAGTAGGTTCTTATGTAATTATTATTGGAATAATGCTTATTTGTTTCTTGTTTTTGACTGGAAAGGCATTATTTGTAACCTTTAGTAAGAAGGGTAGAAATTCAATTGAAGAATATAGGCAGGCTAAGCTAAATGAAAACAAAACTGCTAGTAAAGCAAAAGATAAGACACAAGAGAAAAATACTCCAAGAACATTTTTATTAAAGGACAAGTTCAAAAACTTTGCCTTTAAAAATAATGAAAAGGGAAAAACTAGCAAGACAGAAGAAAAGATCACAGACAAGAAAGACCAAGATGTTGAAAGTCGAGTTAATAAAGTAATGGACAAGGATAATGATGATAATTCTGGTCCAGCGAATGAGAATCAAGGTAGTCAGGCGTTTTCAATGGAAGAGATTGGTGTAGGATCTAGACAAGCTGACAGCGACTTGGATATACCAATATACAGGTCAGAATTTTCCTATAATGATAATGATATAGATAATGAAGAAGCTATAAATGAAGATACTGATGATCTTAATTTATCCAGTGATATGGCATTAGATGATAACAAATCAAGTCATACCACAGGGGATAAGCAAGCAAATAAACAAAAGCTATCATCTTCTAGTGGTGAAATTGAAGAGCTTCAATTAGACCAAACAATAGACGAAAAGAAAAAATACATATTACCTCCAGTTAAATTACTTTCTGTACCCAAAAGGAACACTAAGCTTGTTCCAGACAAAGTATTAAAGGAAACAGCAGTAAAGCTGCAGGATACCTTGGAAAGCTTTGGTGTTGGAGTAACTATTACAAATGTATCTTGTGGACCAACGGTTACAAGATATGAATTACAACCAGAACAAGGTGTAAAGGTAAGTAAAATTACTTCCCTTGCGGATGATATAAAACTAAACTTAGCAGCTTCTGATATTAGAATAGAAGCACCAATACCAGGAAAAGCTGCAGTTGGAATAGAAGTACCTAATAAGAACAATCAAATAGTAACACTCAGGGAAATGATTGAAAGTAAAGAGTTTAAAGACAACCCATCTAAGCTTGCATTTACTGTAGGTAAGGATATTGGTGGTAGAAATATAATTGCTGATATTGCAAAAATGCCCCACTTACTAATAGCAGGGGCTACAGGTTCAGGTAAATCAGTTTGTATTAATTCAATCATTATGAGTATTTTATATAATGCAAAGCCATCTGAAGTTAGACTTATAATGATAGACCCAAAGGTAGTAGAGCTTAGTGCTTACAATGGTATACCACATTTGCTACTTCCTGTTGTAACAGATCCTAAGAAGGCAGCTTCTGCACTTAATTGGGGTGTTAACGAAATGACGGATAGGTATAAAAAGTTTGCTGACTTGGGTGTGAAAGACCTTGAAGGCTACAATAATAAAGTTAAAAATGACCCAACAGTTGATGAAGAATATAAAAGACTTTCCCAGATCGTTATTATTGTTGATGAATTAGCGGATTTAATGATGGTTTCTTCAAAAGAAGTAGAAGATTCAATTGCTCGTTTAGCACAAATGGCTAGAGCTGCAGGTATTCATTTAATTATTGCTACACAAAGACCTTCTGTCAATGTTATTACCGGTGTTATAAAGGCAAATATTCCATCAAGAATAGCTTTTGCTGTATCATCAGCAGTTGACTCAAGAACAATACTAGATGGGTCAGGAGCGGAAAAACTTCTTGGAAAAGGTGATATGCTTTATTATCCATCTGGTCTTTCTAAGCCCCTTCGTGTTCAAGGAGCCTTTGTTACTGAGAAGGAAATAAATAGGGTTGTAGAATTCTTAATGGACAAGAATGGACAAGCAACCTATGATAAAGAAGTAGAAAAGGAAATTGTTTCAACTCAATCACAAATGCCTAGTGCAGTGCCAGATTATATGGAAAGAGACGAGTACTTTTCAGAAGCAGGCCGTTATATTATAGAAAACGAAAAGGCTTCAATAGGTATGTTACAGCGAGTATTTAGAATTGGATTTAACAGGGCTGCAAGAATTATGGACCAGCTTCACCAAGCAGGAGCAGTTGGAGGAGAAGATGGAACTAAACCAAGAACAATACTTATGACTACTGAGGAGTTTGAAAAATACCTTAAAGAAAATGATATAGTATAAGATGTTTTCTTATGGCTTGTTTTGAAAATGGTGTGATATTTGAAAGGACTGAAGAATTTGACAGGTTGGTTAGTTGTTAATGGCTTTTTAGATACAATAAAATTCAAGGAACTATATGAGATGTTTCAGCAATCTGCTGATAAGTTTGGGACTAGCTTGGAATTAAAAAGAAATGATGAAATTCTAGTTGATATTGTACCTGACCTTAATATAGATAAGCCTGACTTTGTATTGTTTTGGGACAAGGATATAAAACTGGCTAGATATCTTGAGAAACTTGGTATTAGGGTATTTAATTCATCTAAATCTATTGCCATATGTGATGATAAATCACTTACTCATCTGGAGCTTATGAATAAAGGGATTAAAATGCCTAGAACCATTATAGCTCCTATGACTTATTCTAATATTGGATATACTAATTATGATTTCTTAGATAAGGTTAAAGATAAATTGGATTTTCCTATTGTAGTTAAAGAGGTTTTTGGTTCGTTTGGTATGCAGGTATATATAGCAAATAATAAGGATGATTTAGAAAATATAGTAAGAGACCATGGTAATAGTCCTTTGATTTTCCAGGAATACATTGAAACTAGTAAAGGAAGGGATATAAGGCTACAAACAGTTGGTAATCAAGTAGTTGCAGCCATGTATCGCTATAATGAGACAGGAGACTTTAGGGCCAACATTTCTAATGGTGGAAAGATGAAGGGATATAATCCTACTAAAGAACAAAAGAATCTAGCCCTCAAGGCTGCTAATGCACTTGGACTTGACTTTGCAGGAGTTGACTTGCTATTTGGCAAAGATGATGAGCCAATAATATGTGAAGTTAATTCTAATGCCCATTTCAAAAATATTACTGAGGCAACAGGAATTAGTGTTTCAGATAAGATTATTGAATATATAATTGAAAAAATCTAGTAAGCAAAATGAGTTATTGCTTAACAATGCACTTACCTTATTAAGCGGGATATAAAGCAGAAGAAAGATAAAAGGAATATGGATAATATGACAGGATGGCTAATTTATAGACTAGTAGATGTTGAGAGAAATAAAGCTTATATTGAATTTTATATTGAAGAAGGTAAGGCCTTAGGAATAGATATCAAACTTATCTTAGTAGATAAAATTCAGTTTGGTGTAAATAATAAGAAACTTTTTTTGGAATATGATGGCTTAAAAATTGATAAACCTGACTTTGCAATTAATAGATCTATTTATCCAATTCTAACAAGTCAATTAGAAGATATGGATATCAGAGTTTTTAATAATTCAAAGATATCCGAGATATGTAATGATAAGGCAAAAACCTATCAATATTTATCTAGACTTAATATTCCAATAGTAGATACTAAGTTTGTTAAAGGTGAATATCTAGCTAAAACTCTAGATAAGACAAAAGATAAAGTTATTGTTAAAGGAGTTTCAGGCCATGGTGGAAATGAAGTCTTCTTATATAATCCTCAGGGGCCAAGCATAGATAAAGAAAAAATCCTGTCTAGTCTTAAGCACACAGATATAGTAATTCAGCCATTAGTAGGAAATAAAAATCAAGACTTAAGAGTATATATAATTGGTAAAAAAATAATCGCAGCTATCCTTAGGACTGCAAAATCTGGCTTTAAGTCAAACTTTTCCCTAGGAGGAGAGGTTAGAAGATATAAGCTATCAGATGAAGAAACTCAGCTAGTTACTTCAATAATTGATTATTTTGATTTTGGCTTAGTAGGAATAGATTTTCTTATAGATGAGGATGGCGGATTGGTCTTTAATGAAATAGAAGATGTTGTAGGTGCAAGAATGTTGTATCAGTGCACAGATATAAATATTGTAAGATTATATTTGGAATATATAATTAAAGAGATTGAAAAATAAATTATAAATTTAAGTTTTTTTATAGGAGTTAGTTATATAACTAACTCCTATAATGATATAATAAGTTATGCCATTATTTAATAGAATTTAAATTAATCATTACTTAACAAAATATCAAATATTTCATCTGGCCTATCTATGATATAGTCTGCCCCTTCATCTTCTAAGACTTGGCGCCCACGAAATCCCCAATCTACACCGATACAAGGTATTCCTGCATTATGAGCAGTATTAACATCAACATCAGAGTCACCTACATATATACAATCTTCTTTTGAAGAATTTAGTTGTTTCATAGCTTCATAAAGAGTATCAGGTGCTGGTTTACGTTTGATTTCCGGACTTTCACCTATTGCCACTGTTAAAAAGTCGGAAAAATATTTTTTGCAAAGATCTTTTACAGCGGAGTCAAATTTATTAGAAACAACAGCCATCTTAAAACCCTTATCTTTCATTTTTTCTAACATTTCCATAATTCCCTTATAAGGAGCAGTTTTATTATCAATATTATTTGCGTAATGGTTACGATATATCTTAGTACATTCCTCTAACTTGTCTTTTGGAGTATTTTCTGGCACTGCCTTAGCCATTAAATAATTTGTACCATTTCCAACAAAATTATTAATTTCTTCTAAAGACCGTTCAGAAAAGCCGCATTCCCTAAGGGCATAATTAGCGCTATCTCTTATGTCATCTAAGGTACTTAGTAAGGTTCCATCTAAATCAAATATAACTGTATTGTATCTCATGTATTAGAGCTTATATATAATATTATAAATAAGCTCATTTACACCACCTTTTCTTTTATCGTTTAATATATTTAATTATACTCTATAATATATATAATTTGAAGTGTAGAAAAGTTTCAATATATGTGGAATTTATTTCTATGTTTGTTATAATATAAACAAAATGTTTTTAGGGAGGAGCTTTTAATGATTAGCGATCTAGATATAGCAAGGCAAGCACATTTAAAACCAATTAATGAAGTAGGCCAAGAATTAGACTTAAAAGAAGATGATCTGGAGTTTTATGGTAAGTACAAAGCCAAGTTTTCGGAATCTTTGATCAATCGAGTACAAGAAAATAAAGATGGCAAGTTAGTACTTGTCACTGCAATCAATCCAACTCCTGCAGGTGAAGGAAAAACAACAACAACTGTAGGTTTAGGACAAGCTCTTAACTTACTAGGTCAAAAATCAATTATTACATTAAGAGAACCTTCTCTTGGTCCGTGTTTTGGGTTAAAAGGTGGGGCTGCAGGTGGAGGCTATTCACAAGTTGTTCCTATGGATGAATTAAACTTACATTTTACTGGCGATTTTCACGCAATTACTTCTGCAAATAACTTGCTGGCAGCTATGTTAGATAATCACATTCATCAAGGAAACTCTTTAAATATAGATCCAAATCAAGTTGTTTGGAAAAGATGTGTAGATATGAATGATAGAGTTTTGAGAAATATAGTAGTTGGGCTTGGTAGAAAAGCTGATGGAGTTGTTAGGGAAGATCACTTTATAATAACTGTTGCATCTGAAATCATGGCAATACTATGTTTAGCAGAAGATATAGATGATTTAAAAAATAGACTTGGAAATATAATAGTTGCCTATAATTATGATGGAGCACCAGTATATGCAAGGCAACTTAATGCAGTTGGTTCCATGGCAGCATTATTAAAAGATGCTATGAAACCAAATTTAGTTCAAACATTAGAAAATACCCCAGCTATAGTTCATGGTGGACCCTTTGCAAATATTGCCCATGGTTGTAACAGTATAAGAGCCACCAAATTATCACTAAAGCTATCAGACATAGTTGTGACCGAGGCTGGATTTGGGGCTGATTTGGGTGCGGAAAAGTTCTTTGATATAAAGTGCCGCAAGGGTAATTTAAAGCCTGATGCAGTGGTTTTAGTAGCTACAGTTCGTGCCCTAAAATATAATGGTGGATTAGATAAAGACAGTCTAAGTAAAGAAAACCTACAAGCTCTTAATAAAGGCATCGTCAACTTAGAAAAACACATAGAAAACATTCAGAAATATAATGTTCCTTTAATTGTAACCTTAAATAGATTCACTACAGATACAGATGAAGAACTAGCATTTGTAGAACAAACATGCAAGAGACTAGGTTGTGAATTTGCCTTATCAGAAGTTTGGGAAAAAGGTGGCCAGGGCGGAATAGACCTAGCCAACAAACTAATCGAAACATTAGAAACAAAAGCAAGTAACTTTAAACCCCTTTATGCTGATGACTTACCAATTAAAGAAAAAATTAAAAAAATAGCCACAGAAATCTATGGAGCATCCTCAGTATCTTATGATAAAAACGCACTAAAGGAAATAAAAAATATAGAAGACTTAGGCTATGACAACTTGCCAGTATGTATAGCCAAAACTCAGTATTCTCTTTCTGATGACCCTAAAAAACTGGGTAGACCATCTAACTTTGACATTCACGTAAGGGAAGTTTATGTCTCTTCCGGTGCAGGCTTCATAGTTGTTCTTACTGGCAACGTTCTAACTATGCCAGGCCTACCTAAGCGACCTGCTGCAGAAGATGTAAGCGTTGATCAAAACGGCTTTATAACTGGCTTATTTTAAACAATTAGGGATACTTAATCTGCCTACAAAGGTTTAATTTGTAGAAAAATTAAGTATCCCTAATAAATTATAATTTAAATAATTATTTTTTAAATGCCTGTTCACAATAAACACAACGATAAATACGACGTTCTTCGTTGGTTAACTTAAAGACATGGGGTAGTTCTTGTTCTATTGAGGTAATGCATCTAGGATTTTTACACTTGATAATATTTGTAACCTTACTTGGTAAACTTGGAGTATACTTGTCTACAATTTTAGAATTTCTAATAATGTTTATAGTGATATCATGGTCTAGTACACCTAAGACATCTAAATTAATATCTAAAAACCCTTCGATTTTAATAATGTCCTTCTTACCCATTTTCCTGCTCTTAGCATTCTTAATTATAGCAACACTATAATCTACCCTCTCTAAATTAAGATAATAATAGATATCAAGTGCATTTCCAGCTTTAATATGATCAATTACAATGCCATTAGCAATTTCATCAATATTTAACATATGTCTACCTCCAATTCCAATAGTTTTATAATCAAGGCCATCCTCACATATATACCAAATTCAGCCTGTTTAAAGTAGACTGCACGAGGATCCTTATCAATTTCTGTAGAGATCTCGTTAACACGTGGTAGTGGATGTAATACTAGCATGTCCTCTTTTGCATAACTCATTTTATTGCTATCTAGTATATAAGAATCTTTTAATCTTACATAATCCTCTTCATTAAAAAATCTCTCCCTTTGAACTCGAGTCATATATAATAAATCAAGTTTGGGTAGAGATTCTTTTAAAGATATAGTTTCCAAATAAGGAATATTATTATTTTCTAATACTTCATCACGTATATATGTAGGAATTCTTAGTTCTTCAGGGGATATTAATACAAATGAATTATTGTCATAGTGAGTCATGGAATGAATTAAAGAGTGAACAGTACGACCAAATTTAAGGTCACCACAGCAACCAATAACAAGGTTACCTAATCTACCTTTTAGTTTTTTAATTGTCATTAAATCGGTAAGAGTTTGAGTTGGATGGTTATGACCACCATCGCCAGCATTGATAACAGGAATAGCTGAATTGCTAGCTGCTACAAGAGGAGCACCTTCTTTTGGATGACGTATAGCACAAATATCAGCATAACTAGAAATAACACGAATGGTATCGGCAACGCTTTCGCCTTTTTTAGTTGAACTAGAATCGGAAGAAGAAAAACCGAGTATATTTCCACCAAGATTAATCATTGCTGCCTCAAAGCTTAATCTTGTTCTTGTACTAGGTTCGTAAAATAAAGTGGCTAATTTTTTGCCTTCACATATTTTTGAATATTTTTTTGGGTTTTCATAAATGTCGTTTGCAAGTTCTAATAAATTGTTTAATTCTGAAACAGTTAAATCCTCAGGGGCAATTAAATGTCTCATAAGCACCTCCATATTGTTGTTGTTTTTCAATTAATAATACTATAACATAATAATAAAAAATGCAATAAAAATTTACAAGAATTTAAAAAATCTAAATTTCGCAATTACCTATCCTATTAATTAGTATTATATTTAACAAAGAAAATATACAATTTTAAAAATCGAAATATTTCTTAGAATTATTATATGAAATATCCTCAACAATTTTACCAAGGGTTTTCATGTCCTTTGGGTATTCACCGTTTTCAACAAAATTACCAAGAAGCTCACATAAGATTCTCCTAAAATATTCATGACGAGGATAAGATAAGAAACTTCTAGAATCTGTTAACATACCAACAAAGTTAGCTAAGAGTCCAAAATTAGCTAAACTAGTCATATGATCCATCATACCTTGTTTGTGGTCATTAAACCACCAAGCCGACCCATGTTGAATTTTAGATTCTATAGATGAGTCTTGGAAACAAGCAATAACTCCATCTATAACCACGTTATCTAAAGGATTCAAGGAATAAATTATTGTCTTTGGGAGCTCATTGGTTTTATTAAGATTATCCAAAAACTGACTCATTTCCAAGGAAGAACTGTAATTAGAAATTGCATCAAATCCCGTGTCAGCCCCAACTTGTTTAAACATTTTTCTGTTATTATTTCTTTGTGCTCCATAGTGAATTTGCATAACCCAATTCCGTTTATTGTATTCCTTGGCTACAAATATGTTAAATGCAGTTTTGAATTTAAGTTGATCTTCCTTATTTGGAATTTGTCCATTTAATCTATCCTTAAATATTCTTTCAATTTCCTTATCAGAAGCGGGCTTGTACATAATATAATCCAAAGAAATATCTGAAGTACGACATCCAACTTCTTCAAAATAATCTATTCTTTTAATTAAAGCAGTTTTTAAATCTTTAAAGGATTCAATTTTTATATCAGAAATATTTGCTAATTCTGATATATATTCTATAAACTCAGACTTTTCTATATTGATTGCCTTATCTGGGCGAAATGTAGGATAAACATTAATATCAAAGGTCTCATCACTAGCAATTTTTTTATGCCAGATTAAGGAGTCAAGAGGGTCGTCTGTAGTACATATATCAGTAACATTTGATTGTATCATTAGATTTCTTGCACTCATAGATGGATCTTGAAGTTTTTCATTAGTTAAATTCCATACTTCTTCTGCAGTATCTTCATTTAAAATGCCCATATATCCAAAATATCTTTGAAGTTCTAAATGACTCCAGTGATATAAAGGATTGCCGATAGCTTTAGATAAAGTCTCAGTCCATTTTTGAAACTTGTCTCTATCTGATGCATTTCCTGTAATATACTTTTCTTCAACTCCATTAGCTCTCATAAGTCGCCATTTATAGTGGTCTCCACCAAGCCATAATTCAGTAATGTTATTAAAGGTCTTATCCTCAGCAATCTCCTGAGGGTCGAGATGACAATGATAATCTATAATAGGCATCCTTGCAGAATAGTTATGATACAATTCTTTAGCCGTTTGACTTGATAATAAAAAGTCTTGATCCATAAACTCCTTCATAGTATTAATACCTCCTAGAATTTTTTGTAATTTGTATATATTATAACAGATAATTTTTAAAATAAATCTTATGTCTGAAAATCTATTAATTAATTAGGTTTATATAAGATAATATTAAAATTATAATTGACATAAATTGAAAATAAAGTTATGATAAACTCAACTATGGTACAATAAGGAAAGGAGAGATATCATGGCAAAAGTAATTACTCTTGGTGAAATAATGTTAAGATTGTCAACCCCAGGTTTTGAAAAATTTATTCAAGCAGATAGTTTTGATATAAACTATGGTGGTGGTGAAGCAAATGTCGCAGTTTCTCTTGCTAACTATGGCCACGATGCTAGTTTTGTAACTAAGGTTCCGGACAACCCTATTGGAGACGCAGCAATTGCAACCCTTAGAAAGTACAATGTAAATACGGATTTTATAGTTAGGGGTGGAGAAAGATTAGGTATTTATTTCCTTGAAACAGGCGCTTCTATGAGACCTTCTAAGGTGGTTTATGATCGTGCATATTCATCTATAGCGGATGCAGATATTGATGATTTCGATTTTGATTCTATTTTTGATGGGGTGGATTGGTTCCACTTTACAGGTATCACTCCAGCTATTAGTGATAAAGCAGCAGATCTAACTGAAGCAGCTTTAAAAGCAGCTAAAGCACGTAATATTACAGTTTCTGTTGATTTAAACTACCGTAAGAAGTTATGGACAGAAGAAAAAGCACAAAAAGTTATGACTAATTTAATGCAATATGTTGATGTTTGTATTGGAAATGAAGAAGACGCAGATAAGGTTCTAGGTTTTAAACCTAAAGGAACAGATGTTGAATCTGGTGAACTTAATTTAGCAGGTTATCAAGATATATTTGAGCAAATGATAGATCGGTTTGGATTTAAGTATGTAGCTAGTTCCCTTAGAGTAAGTCATTCTGCTTCTGACAATGGCTGGTCTGCATGTATATTTGATGGAAAAGAATTTTATCGTTCTACAGAGTACCAAATTAGGCTAGTTGATCGTGTAGGAGGAGGAGACTCTTTTGCTGCTGGTTTAGTTTGTGGATTATTAGATGGTAAAGACATGAAAGATGCATTAGAATTTGGTGTTGCTGCATCTGCACTAAAACAGACAATACCTGGGGATATTAACCTTGTTACTCGTGAAGAAGTAGATGCCCTTGTTGGTGGAGATGCTTCTGGACGTGTTCAAAGATAACAAATTAACAAATAAAACACCAAAATTAAGGGAGTATATTGCTCCCTTAATTTCTTTGTAAAGGCTTAGAAAGGATTAAAATGGAATTTCTTATTGACGGCAAAAAAATTTCCCAAGAAATAAAAGACGAGTTAAAAGAAGAAGTAAGCAAATTAAGAAGTAAAGGAAGAGAGATAACTTTAGCAGTTATATTAGTTGGTGAAGATCCTGCATCTCAAGTGTATGTTAGAAACAAACAAATAGCTTGTGAATATGTTGGAATAAATTCTAAAACTTATAATTTACCTGAGGATACATTACAAGAGGAACTTTTGAAATTAATTGATGGATTAAACAATAATGTAAGAGTAAATGGAATCCTTGTCCAACTCCCATTGCCAAAACATATTGATGAAAATTTAATAATTAAAAATATTTCACCTCTAAAGGATGTTGATGGCTTTCATCCAGAGAACGTTGGTAAATTAAGTATTGGTCAAAGTGGATTTGTATCCTGTACACCTGCTGGTATTATAGAATTATTAAAAAGATATAAGATTGAAATAGAGGGTAAACACTGCCTTGTTATCGGAAGAAGCAATATAGTAGGAAAACCTATGGCTATGCTATTGCTTGGGGAGAATGGAACTGTTACAGTATGCCATTCAAAAACAAAAGACTTAAAAAACTTAACTAAGCAAGCAGACATATTAGTATCTGCAATTGGTAAAGCAAAATTTATTAATAAGGAATATATTAAAGAAGGGGCAGTAATTATTGATGTTGGAATGAACAGAGATGAAAACAATAAGTTATGTGGTGATGTTGATTTTGACTCTGTAAAAGATCATGTAAAGGCAATCACTCCCGTACCAGGTGGAGTTGGGCCAATGACTATTGCCATGCTCCTTAACAACTGTGTGGAAAGTGTTAAAATACAATGATATCCTACTTTAGTATTAGGACATACAAAAAAGACATAATACTTGGTTTTAGAACCTATATTTTAGGTGGTTTAAATCCAAGTATTATGTCTTTTTATTTATAGTATTACTTTATTTCTATAACAGAGTTAATTTCATCACCTTCGGTAAAGTAAAAAGTAATATGGTCTCCCACATTATATTTAACAATATCAACCATGTTTGGTACTAATATGTCAAATATTGCGTCATTGTTGTTAAGAATTATATAATAATGGGTATCGCCTTCAATTACTACTTCTGAGATTTTTTCTATTGTACCTGAAATTTCAGGAAGTTTTGAAGTGTCAACATTGCTTATGTTATTACTTTTTAGGAGTTCGATATAGTTGTGTTCACAGTCCTTAATGGAATCTCCAATTGAAACAATTTGGTATTGTCTAACATTTACCATAGCATATGACTTTACTAAACCTGCAGCATCTTTTAAAGCCATGAAGTAGGTTGGTTCTCCGTTAATATTAAGCAGTAGCGGGAAAGTAGCATTATAGCCTAAATGCTGAACTTTACCTTCTGCAGATGCCATAGCAGAATATTCTTCGGCTCCTGGGATTGAGTAATATTTTGTTTGGGCAGTTCTTTGATTCATAAGTACGAATCCCACATTAGAATCATCTCCACCAACTGAAGTAACTCCAGTATAAACCCATACGTCATCATTTAAAGCTAAGTAATTATAGCCTGCTGTTGTTTGCAGAGAATCTTTTTGAGACATGAGAGAATTTAGGAAACCATGCTTTAATGTTCCATGATAATCGTATAAGTCAATTAGTAAGTCTGCTAAGAAAACTCTATCAATCCACTCTGGTATTTCATCTATGTGATAATCCTCATGTTCACCGGTTATAGCGTTGACTGCAACAACTCTACCAATAGTTTCTCCACCAAATAATCCAATTTTAAAATCCTTAACAGGACAAATCCAATAAGGTATACCTTCATCATCGATTTCAAAATTCAGTTTACTGAATATATAAGTTGGATATCTAAATCTAATATACCTATATATATTTCTTCCAAAAAGGTCTGATTCAGTATATTTCATTCCTTCTTCTAATTCCACTAAGTCAACTTGTTGATTAGTCATATCAATTTTGATATAGGCTGGAATTCCATTTTTCATATTACTAATCCATTTAAATCCGCTACCATAGGCAAGGGGTGTTACCCTAACAGGAGTTCCCCTGTAATTTATTTGAGTATAATTAGTAGCAACTTCAAACTGTGAGACATATTCTACAATACTACCCATTTTTCTAGAGCCTAGTCTTATAGCTGAATCTTTGTCTAATACAGGGATTTCATTATATGATATTTCTTTTATATCTTCTTCAAAATTACCCTCTTCAACTGTTAATAATTGTTGGTATTTGCTAGCATTAACTATAGGGGAAGAGAGAATATATCCAATAATAAATATTACAACCGCAACACCTGTTATTGTAATTGCAATTTTAGGTAGGTTGTTTTTAAAATTTAATTCTTGTTGGTATTTATACTTATCTTTATCAAGACTTAGATAAGCAATAATTGCCGTAATAACAAGCAGCCCCACAATAAAAAATGCCCAAAAACCCATGGAATGGAAATTGATTGGTGGTAGTGAAATGTAATAATAAATAAATCCTACTAGCAAGGCTACTATTACACCTATTACTATGCTTATTCTTTTTTTCATAAATCCTCCGTTTCTATTATTAATATATAAAACAAATAAAATTATATATTATAAAAAATATCTTGTTATCAAGTTAGTTAAACTCATGTTTATTTATATCTTACTATGTAATATATGTTATTATAATATCAAATGAGTGTTCATTGTCAAGAAAGTATCAGTTTAATATATTATAATTCTTATATTTTTTATGAAGCTTTAAAAAAAACTTTATTATTACTAAATATATGTTAGAATTACTAGTGGAGTGTAATCACTTTAATAAATAAAATAATAAAAAGAAAATACTTAAAAATATACAAGTACACTCTTTTAAAAGGTTAGAAGGAGAATTTAATGAAAATACTATATATATCTTTAGGTTGTGACAAAAACCTAGTGGACAGTGAAGTTATGCTTGCTCTAATTAAAAATAGAGGTTATCAACTAACTAATGATGAAGACCAAGCAGAACTTATAATAATAAATACATGTTGTTTTATTAACGATGCTAAAGAAGAAAGTATTAATACTATATTAGAAATGGCTCAATATAAGGAACTTGGCAAATGTAAGGGCCTAATAGTTACTGGCTGTTTAGCACAAAGATATAAGGAAGAAATATTTAATGAAATACCAGAAGTCAATGCAATAGTTGGAACTTCGAGTTACGATGAAATTACTAAGGTAATTGATGAAGTTTTGGATGGGAAAAAATCCATACTTATAAAGGATCCACAACATAATGCAGATACAAGTGGAGGAAGAGTAAATACAACTGGTGGTTATTACTCTTATTTAAAAATAGCAGAGGGTTGTGATAAACGTTGTACATATTGTATTATTCCTAAGGTAAGAGGGAATTATAGAAGTGTACCTATGGAAAAACTAATAGAAGAAGCAAGAACTCTAGCTGCTAATGGAGTTGGTGAACTAATATTAGTTGCCCAAGAAACTACTCTTTATGGTCTTGATTTATATGGAGAAAAGAGTCTACCAAAGCTTCTTAGAGAACTTTGTAAAATAGAAGACTTACAGTGGATTAGAGTATTATATGCATACCCAGAAGAAATTACAGATGAGCTTATACAAGTAATTAAAGAAGAAGATAAAATCTGTAATTATATTGATATACCAATCCAACATGCGTCAAATAATATATTAAGAAAGATGGGAAGGCGAACTAACAAGGAAGAACTAATAGAGATTATTAGTAAGCTTCGCTCAAATATTCCTGATATAGCCATTAGAACAACTTTAATATCTGGCTTTCCTGGTGAGACTGAAAGTGATCATAAGGAACTCTTAGAATTTGTAAATGATATGAGATTTAGCAGACTAGGTGTTTTTACTTATTCTAAGGAAGAAGATACTCCTGCAGCTATAATGGATAATCAGATTGATGAAGAAATCAAAGAACAAAGAAGAGACCAAATAATGGCTTTACAGCAAAACATTGCATTTGAAGAAAGCAATAAAATGATTGGAAGAAAGCTTAGAGTTATTATAGAAGGAAAGATCCCCCAAGAAGAAGCCTTAGACTATTCATCTTCTCAAGCAAAAGATGTTTATATAGGAAGAACATATAAAGATGCACCTGAAGTTGACGGCTATATATTTGTTCCATCTGAGGCAGAAATTATATCTGGAGACTTTCTAGATGTAGAAGTAACGGGGGCCCGGGGTTACGACTTAATTGGCTCTATTATCAGTTAATTGTTTAAATGAATTTATAGTATAAAAGGAGGAGTATTAATGAATTTACCCAACAAAATAACTCTTACTAGAGTGTTAATGATACCTATATTTTTGATCTTTTATTTAAATCCAATCCCTTATGGCGATTATATTGCAGGGGTTATCTTTATTTTGGCAAGTCTTAGTGATACCCTAGATGGCTACATTGCAAGAAAGAAAAATCTAATAACAAATTTTGGAAAATTTATTGATCCTTTAGCAGATAAACTTCTTGTAGTATCAGCCTTGATATGTTTTGTAGAGCGAGGTTTATTAAGTTCATGGATTGTAATAATAATAATAGCAAGAGAGTTTATTATAAGCGGATTTAGACTAGTTGCATCTAATGCAGGAATTGTAATAGCTGCAAGTGAATGGGGAAAATTCAAAACTGTTTCTCAAATGATTATGTGTATATTGTTAATATTTAATTTTGACTTTATTGTATTTAATGTAGCAAGTAAAATATTTATTTATGCCTCTTTAATATTAACAGTAATTTCATTAGTAGATTATATATATAAAAACAAAGAAGTACTTAAAGATGGTATAAGTTAGAAGGTGTGTTAATGATAGCAGAATTAATAAGTGTGGGCACAGAGTTACTTTTGGGAAACATAGTTAATACCAATGCCAATTATTTAGCAAAAAAGTGTGCTCAACTAGGTATTACAAATTTTTATCAAGTAACAGTTGGAGATAATGAAGATAGGTTGTTTGAAACAATTAAAACAGCTCTTTCCCGTAGTGACCTTGTAATATTAACTGGGGGTCTAGGTCCAACAGATGATGACATGACAAGAGAAGTTACAGCTAAGGTGCTAGGTAAAGATTTAGTACAGGACCAGAAGGTTAAACAAAAACTCACTGATTACTTTAGCAAGTATAATTCTAAAGATATTCCTAAAAATAACTGGAAACAAAGCTATATTATAGAAGGTTCTACTGTTGTAGATAACAACAATGGAACAGCTCCAGGTTTGATAATTAATACTGATGATGAAAAAATCATAGTACTTTTGCCTGGTCCTCCAAGAGAACTAATTCCAATGTTTGAAGATACCCTTGTTCCTTATCTAAAACCATACTTATCTGGAACATTTTATTCTAAAACAATAAAAATTTGTGGTTATGGCGAAAGTGAGGCAGTTATATTGGTTAAGGATTTAATTGACAAGCAAACTAATCCAACAATCGCTCCTTATGCCTCTTTGGGACAAGTTGATTTTAGAATAACTGCATCTGCAAAAGATGAAGAAGAAGGCAAAAAGCTAATAGGGCCTATAATTATTGAATTTAAGAAAAGATTTGGAAATAATATATTTACAAGCAAAGAAGATGAAAGCCTAGAAGAAGTAGTAGTTAAAATGCTTCTAAAATATAATATAAAATTAACCACAGCAGAATCTTGCACAGGAGGACTTTTATCTGGAAAAATTATTAATGTTCCCGGGACATCAGAGGTATTTGATGAAGGTTTTATTACTTATTCAAACCAGGCAAAAACAAAATATTTGGGAGTAAAAAAAGAAACATTAGAAAAGTATGGGGCAGTATCTAAGGAAACAGCAGCAGAGATGGCTGCTGGTGCAGCTATAAATACTGGATCTAATTCAGCCCTTGCAGTTACAGGTATAGCAGGTCCTGATGGTGGAACAGAAGAAAAACCTGTAGGTTTAGTTTATGTAGCTTGCTATCTTAATGACAAAGTACAAGTTATACAGTATAACTTTAATGGAAACAGGCAAAGCATCAGGGAAAGAACAGTTATTAATGCTCTTGATCTTTTAAGAAGAGAAATTATTAGCCAATATGAGGGATAAATAATGAAGGTTATTGTAATTGGAGGCGGGCCTGCCGGAATGCTTGCAGCTATATTTGCAGCACGAAATGGTTCAGAAGTAATTTTATTAGAAAAAAACAATAAATTAGGGAAAAAGCTATATATCACAGGAAAAGGAAGATGTAATCTTACCAATGCTTGTGATGTTCAAGAACTTTTTCTTAATATAGTTTCAAATTCTAAGTTTATGTATAGTAGTTTTTATTCTTTTTCAAATTATGAAATTGTAAGGTTTTTTGAGGAACTAGGTCTTAAAACAAAAGTAGAAAGAGGAAATAGAGTTTTCCCAGCTTCAAATAAATCTTCAGATGTGATTTCAACTCTTGAAAAAGAATTAAACCGATTAAATGTGCAAGTACAATTAAATACAGAAGTAACAAAGATAATCACACAAGATAAAAGTTTTAAGGGAGTTGAATATAATAGAACTAATAAGAAAGAAACTTTATATGGTGATAAAGTTATAATAGCAACAGGTGGACTTTCTTATCCCTTAACTGGATCAAGTGGTGACGGATATAAGTTTGCTAAAAACTTGGGTCACAATGTAAGTGAAACTTTCCCTGCTCTTGTACCATTTAACATTAAAGAAATAGATACAATCAAAAAATTGCAAGGTTTATCCTTAAAAAATATAGAGATCAGTATATATTTAAATGACAAAGAAGTATATAAAGACTTTGGAGAATTACTTTTTACACACTTTGGCGTCAGCGGGCCAGTTATATTAAGTGCTTCTTCACATTTGACAAAGTATTTACCAGAAAACAACTTATTGTTAAAAATAGATTTGAAACCTGGCTTATCTCATGATAAATTAGATGCTAGAATACTTCGTGATTTCGCAAAGGTTAGCAATAAACAGTTTAAAAACTCCCTAGATAAATTGCTGCCAAGTAAATTAATTCCAGTTATAATCGAAACATCTAGAATAGATCCTCAAAAACCAATCAATATAATAACAAGAGAAGAACGATTAAGGCTTGTGGAAATAATAAAAGGCTTAGAGTTTCATATAACTAGCACAAGAGAGTTTAAGGAAGCAATAATTACTCAAGGTGGAGTAGAGGTAATGGATATTAATCCATCTACTATGGAATCTAGACTTATATCAGGTGTTTACTTTGCGGGAGAAGTATTAGATGTGGATGGTTTAACAGGAGGTTATAATCTACAAGTTGCTTGGTCTACAGGATATTTAGCAGGTTCTAGTATAGAATAGGAGCGAATTTATGAAAAACTACAGTATTGCTATAGATGGTCCAGCGGGTGCTGGTAAAAGCACTATTGCCAAGGCTATATCAGAACAATTATCTTTTATATATGTTGATACTGGAGCAATGTATAGGGCTATGGCTCTTTATGTTTTAAGAAAAAACATTTCCCCTGATAATATAGAAGAAATTGCGCTAGTATATAATGAAGTGGATATTAGCTTAGACTATATTAATAATGAACAACAGATTTACTTAAATGGAGAAAATGTAAGTAATATAATCCGTAGTGAAGAAGTAGGCAATGCTGCATCTACTATATCTAAGCATTTAATAATTCGTGAAAAAATGGTAGAATTACAACAAAACATAGCAGCAAACACCAATGTTGTAATGGATGGTAGAGATATAGGAACGGTTGTCTTGCCAAATGCAGACTTAAAAATATATTTAACTGCTTCTGCTGAAGAAAGAGCAAAGAGAAGATACCTTGACTTAAAGATTAGAGGGATAGATGGGGATATAGAAGAAATAAAGGCAGATATAATATCAAGAGACAAACAAGATATGACTAGAGAGAATTCCCCTTTAAAAGAAGCAGATGATGCTATAAAGATAGATTCATCAGAGATGTCTATTGAAGAGGTAGTAGGAGAAATTTTAAGCTTATTTGAAAAAAGTAAGATGTAAGTTATGTTGTTATTAGAAGTTTTGTATTAGATATAAAATGACATATAATAATTATAAATATAAAGGTAAGGTGATTAAATGGCTGTTAAACTAGCGAAAACAGCAGGTTTTTGTCCTGGAGTTGAAAGAGCTGTTAACACTGTATATAAAGAGATAGAAAATAAAAACGGCTTAGTATATACATATGGCCCGATTATTCATAATGAACAAGTAACAAATGATTTAGCTAGCAAGGGTATACAAGTTATAAATACTAAAGATGAATTAAAAGAAATTACAGATGCTACAATAATTATACGTTCTCATGGGGTTTCTAAAGAAATCTATGATATAATTGAAGAGCAAGAGCTAAGATTAGTTGATGCTACATGTCCATATGTTAAAAAAATTCATAGAATTGTCCAAAGAGAATCAGATAAAGGCAGACATATTATTATAGCCGGGGACGAATCCCATCCTGAAGTAGAAGGAATAGTAGGATGGTGTGACGAAAATTATACAGTAATAAAAGATGAAAATGATATACAAAATTTCATATTTGAAACAGACACAAAGCTATGTATTGTGGCACAAACGACATATAACTACAATAAATTTAAAGAATTAGTTGAAATAATATCAGAAAAGGGTTATGATTGTATTATTATGAATACTGTTTGCAAGGCTACAGAAGAACGTCAAGAGGAGGTTCGAAAGCTTGCTAAAGATTCTGATGCTATGATTGTTATCGGAGGCAAGCATAGCTCTAATACACAGAAACTATATGAAATATCTAAAGAAGAATGTGAAAATACTTACTATATACAGACACTTAAAGACCTGGATT
>CAZXSM010000009.1:0-35759 GCA_964643255.1 uncultured Lachnospiraceae bacterium | reverse complement strand
CACCCTAGAGTATCAACAGAAGAAAACATTGACAATATTAAAAGGCAAATGAAAGAAATTTCTGCTATATATGACTGGGATATGGAAGTTGATACAACAGATCCAGACTTCTATAAATGGACTCAGTGGATATTTGTGAAGATGTTTGAAGAAGGACTAGCATATGAAAAAGAAATGCCAATTAACTGGTGTCCTTCATGTAAAACTGGCCTTGCTAATGAAGAAGTAGTAGGTGGAGTTTGTGAACGTTGCAATTCTGAAGTTACAAAGAAAAATTTAAGACAGTGGATGTTAAAAATAACTGCATATGCAGACCGTTTGTTAGAGGACTTAGATAAACTTGAATGGCCAGAAAAAGTTAAAAAGATGCAAAGCGAATGGATTGGTAAGAGTTATGGTGCAGAAATTGATTTCCCAGTAGATGGAACTGACCATAAGATAAAAGTCTTTACAACAAGACCGGATACCTTATACGGTTCAACATTTATGGTACTTGCACCTGAACATGACTTATCATCTGTTATTGCTATAGAAGAATATCAAAAGGACGTAGATGACTACATTTACAAGGCATCAATGAAATCCTCAGTAGACCGTTTACAAGACAAAGATAAAACAGGTGTATTTACGGGGGCTTATGCTCATAACCCAGTAAATGACCAGTTGGTTCCAATCTGGATTTCAGATTATGTATTAGCAGACTATGGTACAGGAGCAATTATGTGTGTTCCTGCTCATGATGAAAGAGACTTTGAATTTGCTACAAAGTTTGAATTACCTATTCTTCAAGTAATATCTGAAGATGGTGAAGAAATTGAAGACCTAACAGAGGCTTACCTTGGTACGGGAGTAATGATTAATTCAGGTGAATTTAATGGTATGGATTCAGAAAAAGCTATAGAAGAATTACCAGGTATATTTGAATCCCGCGGAATAGGTAAGAAGACTGTAAACTATAAATTAAGAGATTGGGTATTTTCTAGACAGCGTTACTGGGGAGAACCAATTCCTATTATACACTGCGATGAATGTGGGCCAGTAGCGGTACCGGAAGAAGACTTACCAGTCTTATTACCTGAAGTTGATAATTATGAACCAACAGGAACAGGAGAGTCTCCACTTGCTGGAATAGATGAATGGGTTAATGTTAATTGCCCAGAGTGTGGTAAGCCGGCTAAAAGAGAAACAAACACAATGCCTCAATGGGCAGGATCCTCATGGTATTTTATAAGATATATTGATAATAATAATGATAATGAGATAGTATCTAAAGAAAAGGCAGAAAAATACCTACCTGTAGATATGTATGTTGGTGGTGTAGAACATGCTGTTCTTCACTTGTTATATGCTAGATTTTACACTAAATTCTTATATGATATTGATGTAATAAATTTTGATGAACCATTTTTAAAATTATTTAATCAAGGTATGATTGTTAAAGATGGTGCAAAGATGAGTAAATCAAAAGGAAACACAGTATCTCCAGATGAATTAGTTAGGGAATATGGATGTGACTCCCTTAGATTATATGAATTATTTGTAGGTCCACCAGAGCAAGATGCTGAATGGGATGACCGTGGTATTGATGGTGTATACCGCTTTATAAGACGTCTTTGGACCATGTTTATGGAAAACAAGGATAGTAAGGTTAAAGCAACAGAAGAAATGGAAAAAACAAGACACAAAATGATATATGAAATTACTAATCGTTTAGAAAACTTCAGTTTAAATACTGTTATAAGCGGATTTATGGAATATACTAATAAGTTTATTGATATTGCTAATAAAGAAAAGGGTATTGATAAAGAAACTTTAGAAACCATTGCCATACTTCTTGCTCCATTTGCACCTCATATAGGTGAGGAATTATGGCAGCAGCTAGGTCATACAGATAGCGTATTCAATGAAAAATGGCCAGAGTATGATGAAGACAAAATGAAAGAGTCTAAAATTAACATGCCAGTACAAGTAAATGGAAAAACCAGGGCGATTATTGAAGTTGAAGCAGATGCTTCCAAAGATGAAATTCTTGCAATAGCTAAAGAAGAAGTAGCAGATAGACTAACTGGCAATATAGTTAAAGAAATATACGTGCCAGGTAAAATTGTTAATATAGTAGTGAAATAAATTATTAAAAAAGAAGTTGCAAAGACTATAAGTTAATCTTTGTAACTTCTTTTTCTTGTAAATTTTATTTCTTCTTATTTTTTTCCGCAAATGATTTAATCATTTTAACTTTCTGTTTGTCTTCCTGTGACATGCCTTCAGTTAATACTTCGACTAACAGGTCTTGTTCATCTTGAGAAAAAGTAAGATTTTCTGATTGCATCTTAGTATTTGCTTGCATAAGTAAAGGGAGTATACTTTGTGGAGATTTACCTTTAGCACTTTCTGAAAAACTAACTAATAAAGCAAGTTTAGCAGGGTCAATATTTTTAACTGCTGGATGATTTAGCCATGAAAACTCTTCCATATATTATTTGCTCCTTTATAAAAATTGCCTATATATTAAATATATAGTTATAAATGAAAAATGTTAATATTTATTATCCTGTAAATCATCATCGGAATCATTGTTTAAATATTCGTCAGCATCATAAGTATCTATCTTATAATTCTCAGAACTATTAAAATCATTATTGAAGTAATCTTTGTAACTATCTGAAAAATACTTATATGTATCATCTGTATCATGGTATGTATTATCTTTATCAAATGGAAAATCCTCTTCAACAAGAGATGAATCCTCTGAAAGATCAGCTTCATTATCATAATCATTTTCATAATTTTGTGTGTTAGATTCTTCTGTATTGTTGCCATTAGAGCCCTTCATCATATGTAGTATCATATTAATATTATCAAGGGTTTCTTTATCTTCTGGATCTAGCATAAGGCTTAGCATCTCTATCATATCTTCGATATTCATAGAATCCCCACTCATTCCAAAGACATCTTTTAAACTATCATCAGAAGACATCATTGTAAAAATATTTTGATAAGTTTCATAAAGCTCCATGGCATTCATTACATTTAAAAGAGAATCAACTATCTTTATTTCATCATTATAGCAGACTTCCCTTATGTTTTTAAGCATACCTATCATATCAAGTTCACTCTTGTCTTCATCCTTATCATCTTCAAAATTATAAGTGGAAATAGAATCTTTGTTTCTGCCCCTTTGTAAGCAATCAAAGAAATCACCGGCTTTTATAAAGAACTCAAGGTTATGCTTTGAACGAGAATCAAGATAAGGAAAAGCTGCCTTAAGGATTTCTAAAGTGTGATTTGGATTAAATTTTGCCATAAAATATTATTAAGGAACCATTGTAGTATCCTCTTAGGCACCTCATTCCTATTTATTTATTAAACTATATTCAAATATCTAAGGAATATTACATTAGTAGGAAAATATATAAAAAGAAAAAGACTATTAAGCAAAAATTAAACTGATAAATAAGGCTATATGTTGTCATTTCTTCGGTATTTTGCTATAGTAATAAAAAGTCGAGATATAATTAAAGGAATTTAGATAAAATGCACAAAGTAAGAAATAACATTGTCATCTAATGATATTATAAATATAAGTATTTAAAGGTAGGTAAATTATGGCTAATATATGTAAAAGGTGTTTAATTAATGAAACAGCAGAAAAAGACCAGGAGATGTTAGAAAAGTATATGAATGCTCTAAAGTTAGAAGACCAAGTTAGTCAAGAGTGTTTTGAAGCAAGAATATCAACATGTAAATCCTGTAATTATCTTCATTTGGCCACTTGCAATGCTTGTGGTTGTTATGTGGAATTAAGGGCTGTGGCTAAAAACGGGAATTGCCCACATAATAAATGGGAGAGTTAGTCCTATAGGCAAAAACTAAAAACAAAATTTATATTATATAGGAGGAAAATATGCGACAAGAAAAGTTACAATTAATACCCCTTGAGAATATACGTATAGAAGACGATTTTTGGTCTAAATATACCAAATTAGTTACTGAAGAGATAATTCCATACCAATGGAAAGCCCTAAATGATAACCTAGAAGATGCAGAACCGAGTAACTGTATAGAAAACTTTAAGGTTGCTGCAGGTTTAAAAGAAGGAACATTTCACGGTTTTGTATTTCAAGATACTGATCTAGCCAAATGGTTAGAAGCGGTAGCATATTCTTTATCTTATGAAAAGAATGAAGAGTTAGAAGAATTAGCAGATAAAGCTATTGATTTAATAGGAATGGCACAAGAAGATGATGGTTATCTAAACACTTATTTTTCTATTCTAGCGCCAGACAAGAAATTCTCTAATTTGAGAGATGGTCATGAACTTTATACATCAGGACATTTTATGGAAGCTGCAGTTGCTTATTATAAGGTTACAGGAAAAGATAAGCTATTAAAGATTATGGAAAAGAATGCTGACCTAATATGTGAAGTTTTCAATAAAGCTCCATATAAAAATGCAGTTCCAGGCCATGAAGAAATTGAGCTTGCCTTAGTTAAGATGTATGAAGTTACAGGTAAAGAGTCCTACCTTGATATGGCTAAGGAATTTGTTGATAGAAGAGGAAGAGAACCTAACTATTTTTTAGATGAGGATAAAAAAGAAAATTATATTGATATTTTTAAGGATCCTACTCCTTATAATCTTGCATATTCTCAGGCCCATAAGCCTGTTAGGGACCAAGAAACAGCTGAGGGACATGCGGTAAGAGCTGTTTATTTATATTCAGCAATGGCTGACCTTGCATATGAGTACCAAGATCAATCTTTGATGGATGCATGTGAGACTCTTTACAATAACATTATAAAGAAGAGAATGTACATAACTGGAGGAATCGGAAGTTCAGGGACCTATGAAAGATTTACTACTGATTATGACTTGCCTAATGATAGAAATTATGCAGAGAGTTGTGCATCTATAGGTTTGGCTATGTTTTCAAGAAGAATGGCCCAGATAACTGGTAATGCTAAATACATAGATACAATGGAAAGGGCCCTGATTAATACGGTATTAGCAGGAATAGCTATGGATGGTAAGAGCTTCTTTTATGTTAATCCACTTGAGGTTTGGCCAGATAACTGTTTGAGTCATACTTCTATGGCCCATGTAAAACCAGTTAGACAAAAATGGTTTGCCTGCGCATGTTGTCCACCTAATATTACAAGAACTCTAGCTTCCTTAGGAGAATATATATCTTTTACAGAAAAAGATAGTCTATGGTTAAATATGTTTGTTGAAGGAACTATAGACACTGAATTAAAGGGTGTTCCGACTAAGGTTAAAATAAATAGTAAGTTTCCCTTTGATTCTAATGTTGATATAAAGGTTAAAGCTGAAAACAGTGTGGAAGGAAAGATATATTTAAGAATTCCTGAGTATGGAGAAAACCCAGTAATAAAGATAGACGGCAAGGAAATTGATTATAATCTAGAAAAAGGATATGCAGTCCTTGAAGAGGGATGGGACAATCAAACTATTAATTTATCTTTTGATATGCAAGCACATTTTGTATATGCTAATCCAGAAGTTAGAGAAAATGCAGGTAAGGTATCTATAGTAAAGGGACCTTTGGTATATTGCCTAGAAAGTATTGATAATGGAAGAAATCTTTCAAATGTTTTTCTTGATACTAGCAAACCCTTAGTTGAAGAATATAGAGATGATATTTTAGATGGTGTATTAACTATAAAAGCACAAGGTAAAAGGATGAAAGCTGAAGAATGGAATAGTGATGCACTCTACTCTACAGAGCCTGTTGGATTTAAGGACACACAAGTTACTCTTGTTCCTTACTGTAACTGGGGCAATCGTGGTAGTGGAGAGATGGCAGTTTGGATTAAGACTCTTTAATTAAGAAAACTCTTTTTTGTCTAGTAAGGGTATATATTATACTAGGCAAAAAAGAGCTTTTAATAATTACTCACCAGGATATATTAAATTCTCATCTGTGATATTATAAAGAGTTTCATCTAAAAAGCGTTTTGCCATATATTTAGCCATGGCTAAGTTATTATCTAAATAATTACCACAGCCTTCTTTTGTGGCTCCAGGAACATCACCCTGGAAATCTCTAATAAATTCAAAAGTTTCAGTCATTAATGGAAGAATATCCTTAGATGTATAATCACCAGTTAAAATTAGATAAAAGCCAGTTCGACATCCCATAGGACCAAAGTATATAACTTTGTCCTTAAAGGCTTCATTATTCCTAAGGAAGGTTGCTCCCAAATGTTCAATTGTATGAACTTCAGCTGTATTCATAACTGGTTCAAAGTTAGGTCTTGTCATTCTAATATCAAATGTTGTTAGAGTATTATTAGCTACTTTATCTTTTCTTGATACATAAACACCTCTTAGTAAATTCATGTGATCAATAGTAAAACTAGCGATTTCTTTCATAATATACAACCCTTTCTTTATATTAAAAACATGGTTATTAATCAAAAGTATTTTAAATAAGATATTTATATTATATCATAATTAGTTAATAATAGAAAAGTATAGTCTTAAAAGTTTATATTTCTCATGTCTTTCTAATCTTGTTATAACACTGTATTTTTGACAATTTATATGATAAAATAAAAGTTATGAATTGTGAATACTAATTAAATAATCAAATACTTATTTAAATAAACAATAGAGGTGTAAAATATGTTAAATGAAAAAAAGGTTTTATTTAGTGGAATGCAAGCAACTGGGGATCTTACTTTAGGGAATTACTTAGGTGCCCTAAAAAACTGGGTAACTTTAAATGAAGACCATGAATGTTTTTTCTCTGTAGTAGATATGCATTCAATAACAGTAAGACAAAACCCAGCTGAGCTTAGAAAAAAGGCGAGAAATTTACTTACTCTTTATATTGCAGCAGGTTTAGACCCTGAAAAAAATTGTATATATTATCAATCCCATGTTTCAGGCCATGCTGAACTTATGTGGATATTAAACTGTTTCACATATATGGGTGAATTAAACAGGATGACCCAATTTAAAGATAAGGCTAGAAAGAATGAAGATAATATAAATGCTGGTTTGTTTACTTACCCTGTTTTAATGGCAGCAGATATATTACTATATCAAACTGACCTTGTGCCTGTTGGTTCAGACCAAATGCAACATTTAGAAATTACAAGAGATATAGCTGAAAGATTTAATAATATTTATGGTGATGTATTTACTATACCTGAAGCTTATATAGGTAAGTCAGGGGCAAGGATTATGAGTTTACAAGACCCAAGTAAAAAAATGTCTAAATCAGATGAAAATCCTAATGCTAGTATATATTTGTTAGATGATACAGACACTATAATTCGTAAATTTAAAAGAGCAGTAACTGACTCAGAAAATCAAATTCGTTATAGTGATGAGCAAGCTGGAATTAAGAACCTTATTGATATATATAGTGCAGTAACTGATAAGAGTCCAAAAGAAGTTGAAAGAGAATTTGATGGAAAAGGATATGGAGACTTTAAAGTTGCAGTAGGAGAAGCTGTAGCATCTAGTCTTAAACCACTTCAAGACAGGGTTGAAGACTTATCTAAGGACAAGGCATACATTGATACAGTAATCAAGGAAAATGCTGACAAAGCTAATTACTATGCAAACAAAACTTTAAGAAAAGTACAGAAAAAAGTTGGTTTCCCAGTAAAGGTAAGATAACTCCGATAAAAACACAAGATGTTTCGCAATTACCTATTAATTATATTTTAATGTAAGGAGATTTGCCCATGAAAATTGTGTTTACAGAAGCTGATACTCTAGGTAATGACATAGATTTATCTATATTTAAAGAATTTGGACAAGTAATAAAATATAAAACTTCTGATACAGAAAGTATTAATAAAAAAGTACAAGACGCAGATATCATTATAGCTAATAAGGCGGCTATGAATGAAGAAACATTGAAAGACACAAATAATATAAAGTTAATATGTTTAACTGCAACTGGAACAAACAATATAGACTTCAATTATACTAATAAGCGAAATATAGCAGTTGCAAATGTAAAAGGTTATTCAACAAACTCTGTTGTCCAACACACATTTGCATTACTATTTTATGTATATGAAAAGTTAAGCTTTTTCGATGAATTTGTTAAGTCTGAAAAATATACAAAACACGAAATCTTTAGCAATTTGGATGTAAAGTTTAATGAACTATATGGAAAGACATGGGGAATAATAGGGCTAGGAGATATTGGAAGAGGAGTGGCAGATATAGCTAAAGCTTTTGGCTGCAAAGTTATTTACTATTCAACATCAGGAAGAAACTCTAATCCAAGCTATGAGAGAGTAGACTTTGATGAATTACTAACCACATCAGATATTATTTCAATCCACGCACCCTTAAATGCTTCTACAGACAACCTAATCGATGAACAAGCCTTAAGTAAAATGAAAAACACAGCAATCTTACTAAACTTAGGACGCGGCTCTATTATAAATGAAGCAGCACTAGCTAATGCCCTAGAAAATGATCAAATTGCAGGTGCAGGTTTGGATGTATTAAGTAGGGAACCAATGGCTATAGATAATCCACTACTAAAAATTAAAGACAGTAAGAAATTAATAATAACACCTCACATAGCCTGGGCAAGTGTTGAATCTAGAAGACGTTGCACCAGAGAAGTTTATGAAAATATAAAAGCTTATTTAAATGGTATAGAACGTAATATAGTAAAAGGCTAGTAAGTCTAACCATTGACTAGCTAGTGATATATAATTTATTGAAGATAATAAGGGACCTTTCATTTGACCTGTTTTCAAATATAAGAAAACAGGTCAAATAAAAGGTCCCTTTATTAGGTTTACTCAGTTAAGCCAGACTTAACTTCATTCCATTTTTGTAGGTATAGCTCGTCTATATCGCTACCAAGATACTCAAAGGCAACACATCTATCTAGGATAGAATCATCTGGAAATGCGATTTGACTGTGTTTTATATCCTCTTCCTCTATTAGCTCCCATGCAGCTTGGTTAGGTGTAGAATAAGTAATAAAGTCGAAATTCATTAGTGCAATATCTGGTCTACACATAAAGTCGATCCATTTTTCGGCATTTTCAACATTTTCAGAATTCTTTGGTATTACCCAGCTGTCAATCCAAACGTTAGAACCTTCTTTAGGAACAAAATATTCTAAATCAGGGTTTTCTCTTTGGGTATAAATAGCCTCTCCAGAATATATAATACCAATTGGGTTTTCCCCACCAATCATCTTGTCCCTAACTTGGTCGATTACATAGGCATCAACATATGAGTATTGTTCTTGTAATAAAACTTTTGCTTCTTCTATTTCAGCTTCATCAGTAGAATTTATATTATTTCCAAGATAAGAATGGGCAATTGCAAATGCGTCTCTAACACTATCAATCATAAGAACCTTTCCATCATAGCCATGTTCTTTCATAAAGTCCTCATCGAATATTGACGCCCAACTATCGATTTCAGTATCAATCATAGCAGTATTATATAATATACCTAAAGTTCCCCATGTATAAGGTACGCTATATTTATTCTCAGGATCAAATTGTTGTGAATTTTCCCAGTGAACTTCTTTTATATTTTTTGCATTTGGGATATTATCAAAATTGATTTCTTGAAGTAAATCTTCTGATATCATTTTCTGTATCATATAGTCTGATGGAGCAACAACATCATAAACAACAGATCCGGTTTCTATTACAGGGTACATATCTTCATTAGTAACAAACTCTACATATTTAACCTTGATTCCAGTTTCTTCTTCAAACATATCAATTACATCAGGGTCAATATATTCACCCCAGTTATATACATTTACAATAGGGCTATCATCTTTTTGACATCCTGTCAAAGTTAAAACCCCTATAATTAAGCTAAAAACTAATAATTTTATTCTTTTCATGTCTTCCTCCAATATAAAAAGTGTCCAAAAAAAATATATCACTTTTTCTTATATTATTTTGATTTTTGTTTAGACAATTGCTTGTCTTTACTTATATTTACTAGTATCAATAATATAAAAACAGATACAAACATAAGGGTTGATAAGGCGTACATTTCGGGTTTTATACCTTTACGTACTTCTGTATATATTTTTGTTGATAAAGTATCAACAGATATTCCCTTTGTAAAATGAGTTATTACAAAGTCATCTAATGACATGGTAAAGCTTAGTAAAAATCCTGATAAGACACCAGGAAATATTTCCGGTAATACTACTTTCACAAAAGCGTAAGCAGGTTTAGCACCTAGATCAAGGGCAGCTTCATAAGTGTTTGGTGTAAGCTGCTTTAGTTTTGGCATAACACTTAAGATTACATAAGGAATATTAAATGTTATATGGGATATTAAAACAGTATTAAAACCTAGGTTCATACCTATAGCTACAAATAATAACATTAGTGAGATAGCAGTTACTATATCAGCATTTAACATAGGAATATTTGTTATCCCTAGAATAGCTGTTCTTGGACCTTTTTTCATTCTGCTTATTCCAACAGAGGCCAATGTACCTATTACTGTAGCGATTAATGCAGATAAAAAGGCAATAATAAGAGTAGTATAAAGTGCATTCATTATTCCTTGGTTTTGGAACAAGTCTATATACCATCTAAATGTAAATCCGCCCCATTTTGATCTTGATTTAGATTCATTAAAAGATAAAACAATTAATATTAAAATTGGAGCATATAAAAAAAGTAGAATTAAAGCTATATAGAACCTATGGAGGAAATAATGTATATTCTTTTTCATAGTACTTGCCCTCCTGACTTAGTTTCACTTTTATCGTATTTTGCAAGAATAGCCATGCTAATTATTATAAAAACCATTAATACCAATGAAAGACCAGATCCTGTATGCCAATTGTTTACGATTTTAAATTGCTGTTCGATTATATTACCTATTAAGACAACTTTACTTCCGCCTAAAATATCTGATATTGCAAATGTAGTTAAAGATGGAACAAAAACCATAATAACACCACTTACTACACCAGGAAAACTTAAAGGCCATATAATTCTTATAAATGTTTGAAAATAATTAGCCCCTAAATCATTGGCTGCATTAATAATATCGTCCTTTATTTTAATTAAACTATTATATATAGGTAAAATCATAAATGGTAGAAAGTTATAAACCATACCTATCATAATAGCTGAGGGTGTATTTATTATGCTAAGAGTAGGTAAATTAAAAAACTCAAGTATTCTATTTAGTATTCCTGTATTTTCTAGTATATTCTGCCAAGCTAGTGTACGTAGGAGTGAATTCATCCACATTGGTAGAATAAATATAAGCACTATAAAACTTGAATTAGTTACATTCAAACGCCTTAAAATCAGTGCCAAGGGATAAGCAAGTAATAAACATACTAGGGTACTAATAAATGATAGCTTTAAAGATAAAAACAAAGCGTTTCTATTGATTGTTGTTCCGATTAAGGCAATATTATCTAAAGTAAATTCCCCTGACCTATTAGTAAAACCGTAATATACTATTAAGAAAAGTGGTATTAATATGAAACCTACCATCCATATTAAATATGGATAAGAGAGCCATTTCTTAGTCTTCATCTATTACCACCGCCTCTTCATCTTCTGATTCAGGTTTATTCATAATATGGATATTAAAAGGATCTACTTTAATTCCAACATTTTCACCAACAGGATAAAGAACAGTACTGTGTACTAGCCAATTGTAGCCATTTGCTAAGATTTCCATTTCATAATGAACACCCTTAAAAGTCAGAGAGGTAATAGTTCCACTAATATAACCATCTTCAGGGCTTACTATATCAACATCCTCAGGTCTTATAACAACATCTACAGTCTTGTTTTCAGGAAAACCAACATCTACACAAGCGAAATTTGCCCCTAATATATTAACTAGTTTATTTTTTACAAAGGTTCCACTAATTATATTGCTATCACCAATAAAGTCTGCAACAAATGCATTTTTAGGTTCATTATAGATATCAACAGGTGACCCAATTTGTTGAATATATCCTTGATTCATAACGACAATTGTATCTGACATTGTTAGAGCTTCTTCTTGATCATGGGTGACATATACAAAAGTAATTCCTAGTTCGTTTTTCAACCTAATTAATTCATATTGCATATCTTGGCGCAATTTTAAATCTAGGGCTCCTAAAGGTTCATCTAATAACAAAACTTTTGGTTCATTTACAATTGCTCTTGCAATGGCTACTCTTTGCTGTTGGCCACCACTAAGTGAATTCGGTGGACGGTCTTCGTAACCATCAAGGTTAACTAGTTTTAAAGCATTAGTAATTTTATCATTAATATAATTCTTGGATTTTTTCTTGATTTTTAACCCAAAAGCTATATTTTCAGCTACAGTCATATGGGGAAATAATGCATACTTTTGAAAAACAGTGTTTACTTGTCTTTCATAAGGTTCTAAATCAGTGATATCCTTGCCTTCAAATATAACCCTACCATTATTTGGAGTTTCAAAACCACCAATAATTCTAAGGGTAGTTGTTTTCCCGCAACCACTAGGTCCTAGCAATGTTAAAAATTCGTTTTCTTTTACATAAAGATTTAAATCGTCTAAGATCACATTATCATCGTAGGACTTTGTAATCCCTACTAAATCAATAAGTTTTTTGTCAGTCATAATGTATGCCTCCTTAGTAAGTTTAAAAGCTTGGTGGTGTAGAAACCCATATAAGTTGTGCACCATATCTACTTGATGCTGATATATAGTGGGTATTTGATGCCTCATAATAAAAGGCTTCCCCTTTTTTAGCTTTATATATTTTATTACCTATGTTAATTGTAATGCTTCCCTTTAATACATATCCAAATTCTTCTCCTTCATGAGGACTATCAGGATAAGTAGAACCGCCAGGTTCAAGGGTTAATAAAATGGGTTCCATCATGTTTTTTTGCGCATTAGGAATAATCCATTTAATATTATTTAAGTATTCATTATCATCTTTCTCAAAAAAGTCTTCTTTACTAAACACAACTTGTTCTGGAGATGAATTTACAAAAAAGTCTTCTAGATTAGTACCTAAGGATTGTAGTATATCTACTAGGGTTGCAATTGAGGGAGAAGTTAAATCTCTTTCAAGTTGAGATATAAATCCTTTTGAAAGCTCAGCACGGTCAGCTAATTCTTCCTGTGTTAAACCTTTTTGCATCCGAAGTTCTTTGATCTTTTCACCAATTTCCAATGTAATCCTCCTTATAATATCAAACTATAAGTTTAGTAATACTAAACCATTTATTAATTATATAAAATTATTCTTTAATGTCAATACAAAAAACGAAAATAGTTTATACTTCTTTTTAAAAATTATTTATAGTCTAAAAAGGCCAAGATACTTACTCACATAAGAAGTGTTTTTACATAAATTATATAATAGACTAGTGATATTATAAGGGAATGGAAAAAATAATGAATAATAAAATGGTTCAGATAATTGTTTCCTGTCAGGATTATATTAAAGATTATGATTGTGTAAAAAGAATGGGAAATATTAAGTATAGATTACCTATGATAGATTCATATGTTGTTGAAGTCAATGAAGAACAGTTAGAGGAAATGATTGAAAATAAAGTGGTCACCGGATATGAATTAGATGCTCATATTACTGCTCAAATAAGAAGAGCATCAGATGAAATAGAAGTAGAATGGGCCCATAAGAGAAATATATATGGAGAAGGAATAGGAGTTGCTATTGTAGATACAGGCATATGCAAGCATGAAGACTTTATGTCAGATAAAAGCAGAGTAGTAGCTTTCTATGATGTGGTTAACAAAAGGAAAAAAGCCTATGATGACAACGGTCATGGAAGTCATGTAGCAGGGATTATTGGAGGAAATGCTAGGGCATCCAGGGGCAAATATCGTGGTATAGCACCCAAGTGCGATTTGATTGGGGTCAAAGTTTTAAATAACAAGGGTGATGGAAATGTATCAGATGTTCTAGCAGGACTTCAATGGATAATTGATAACAAAAAAAGATATAATATTCGTATTGTTAATATCTCTGTAGGTGCAACATCTAAAAACGAAATAGATGAAAATTCTATGCTTGTTAAAGGAGTTGACGCTGTGTGGGATGCAGGAATTATAGTTGTGGTGGCAGCAGGTAATAATGGGCCAGACCCTATGTCAATATCAACTCCAGGCATTAGTAGAAAAGTAATTACTGTAGGTTCCTCTGACGATAATTATACAGTAGATTTATTTGGATCTAAGAAAAAAGATTACTCAGGAAGAGGTCCAACTCAATCATGTATTAAAAAACCTGATGTAGTAGCACCTGGATCAAGCATTGTATCTTGTGGTATTGCAAGTGGAAGAAGTAATCGTGGTGAAAAAAACAGGCCTTCAGGATATTCTAAGGTTTATACAGTAAAAAGTGGCACTTCTATGTCCACTCCTATTGTTTCAGGAGCAATAGCTCTACTTCTGTCTAAATATCCAAAGATGAATAATAGAGATGTTAAATTAAAATTACGAAATGGTACAGTAGATTTAGGTTATCCGTGGACTAAACAGGGTTGGGGACTTGTCAATATACCAAAATTACTATCTTAAAAAATAAATACTAAAAAAATTGCGAAATACAGGAAACAAGGCAAGCTAATATACATAAGATACAATGTAATCATATTTAGGAGGCTTAATAAATGAGTGATTTAACAGCAACAGGTTGTGGCACTGGCGGCGTTGCAGATAGTGGAGCATTAATTCTTATTGTTCTACTTCTTTGCTGCGGTGGTTTAGGAGGAACAGGATACGATCGTTGTGGAGATAGCGGATGCGACTCTGCAGTATGGTTGATCTTAATCCTTTGCCTATGCGGTGGCAGCGGATTCGGCTTCTAATAACCTAACGTAAAAAGAAGGGATATTGCCAATTGGCAGTATCCCTTTTTAAAATTAAAATAACAATATTGTCTAATATATTTTCATGTATTAGTTTTTCTTTTGCCTTCACTTGCTTTTAGATGCTTTTTGATACAATCATCATCAATTTCATATACTGTATTTTTATCTACAATTAAATCGTCTGACTTAAAATTTTTTCCTGCATTTGTATTGGCAGAGTAAAATGCTGATTTATTTGTGTTATTCTGGTAACGAGATTTATTTGATATATAATTGTTTCGTTTATAAAAGTATGTCATATTTATCTCCTTATGATGTGTTTAAATAATAATTCGCCATAAATCGTGGAAATTATTATTTATATTCTATTATATGAAGAAAGTTTTACAATGGTTATTGTAAGTTGCAATATTTTCAATGAAAACTAAAGAAGATTAAGTCTGCTAATAAAGCTTTAAGTGTAAATGTATAGCTTGATTAAAACCTTCATATATTTTATACTTTAACTAGATTGAAAGCTGATGTTTTGAAGAGTCTTATTATGTTTTTCATATATTTTAAGTTTTCAAATTCATTTAAATAGAAAGGGAAAAATATATATGTCTGGTTCAAGTTATGGAAACATGTTTAGGATTTCTACTTGGGGTGAATCCCATGGAAAGGCTGTAGGAGTTGTTATTGATGGCGTACCGGCTGGTTTGAATTTTAATACAGATATGGTACAGAAGTTTTTAGATAGAAGGAAACCTGGACAAAATGAGTTTACCACTAAGAGAAATGAAAGTGATTTAGTGGAATTTATGTCAGGTTTGTTTGAAGGAAAAACTACCGGAACACCTATAGCAATGATAGTTAGAAACAAAGATCAACATTCACAAGATTATAATGATATAGCTACTTATTACCGACCTGGTCATGCAGATTATACTTATGATGCAAAGTATGGATTTAGAGATTATCGTGGTGGAGGCCGTTCTTCTGGTAGAGAAACTATAGGACGTGTATGTGGTGGTGCTTTAGCTAGTGAAATATTAAAACAGCTAGATATCAGTATATCTACTTATACAAAATCTATAGGAGATGTCAGCATTGATTATGGAAAAAGTCAGTCAGACAATATATTTAAAAATCCATTTTCTATGCCAGACTTAGATGCAGCAGCTAAAGTAGAAGATTTAGCCAGGCAGACTAGTAGAAACAAGGATTCTTTAGGTGGAATCATTGAATGCGTAATATCTGGCCTACCTAGAGGAATTGGGGAACCAGTTTTTGAAAAGCTAGATTCTAATCTTAGCAAAGGAATTTTATCTATAGGAGCAGTTAAAGGAATAGAGTTTGGATCAGGATTTGAAGGGACAAAAAAGACAGGTTATGAGAATAACGATCAATTTATTGCAGATGATTTGGGTAAAATTAGTAAGAAAAGCAATAATGCAGGTGGTATTCTTGGGGGCATAAGTGACGGTTCAGAGATAGTCTTTAGGTCAGCTATAAAGCCAACATCATCTATAGGTAAAACTCAACAAACTGTTAATAAGGATGGAGAAAATATAGATATAAATATTAAGGGAAGACATGACCCCCTAATAGTTCCAAGAGCTGTTGTAGTTATCGAATCAATGGCAGCAATTACTTTAGTGGACATGTTATTTATGAATATGAGTTCAAGAATGGATAATATTATTAGTTTCTATAGACAGGATGGGGAAAATGAGAAATAAACTGAAATTAAACAATAAAGGAATTAAAGATACTAAAGCTTGGGAAGAAGCAGGTTTTGAATTACCTAAGTTTGATCGCAAAGCTATGATAAAAACAAGCAAAGAAAATCCAGAATGGATACACTTTGGGGGAGGTAACATCTTTCGTGCTTTTCTTGCAGCTGTTCATCAAGACCTACTTAATAGAGGAATTGTTAATACAGGAATAATTGTTGCTGAAGGTTTTGATTACGAAATAATCGACAAAGTATATAAGGCATTTGATGACCTATCTATACTAGTTACTCTTAAGGCGAATGGAACAGTTGATAAAAAAGTTATTGCTAGTATTGCAGAAAGCTTAAAAGTTGACACTAATAATAAAAAAGACTGGAATAGTCTATGTGATATTTTCAAAAACCCAAGTCTTAAGATGGCTTCTTTTACAATCACTGAAAAAGGATATAGCTTAGCTAATATAAATGGAGACTTTTATCCTGATGTTATGGCGGATTTCAGCAACAAGCCTCAAGAGGCTCAGTCTTATATAGGTAAGTTAGTTTCGCTACTTTATGTAAGGTTCAAGAATGGCAAAACACCACTTACTCTTGTTAGTATGGATAATGTATCACACAACGGAGATATTCTTTTTAAAGCTGTAACTACATTTGCAGACAAATGGGTTGACAATGGTATAGTAGAAGCAGAATTTAAGGATTATGTAAGACAAGAGCTTGCATATCCATGGTCTATGATTGATAAGATTACACCAAGACCAGCAGATTCTGTAATAAAGATCTTAGAAGAAGTGGGACTTGAAGATACTAAAGTACTTGTAACATCTAAGAACACTTTTGTAGCACCCTTTGTAAATGCTGAAGAATCTGAGTATCTTGTTATTGAGGATACATTTGTAAATGGGAAAATTCCTTTAGATGAGTCAGGGATTATATACACAGATAGAGAAACAGTGGACAAGGTTGAAACTATGAAGGTTACTACTTGTTTAAATCCTCTACATACAGCACTTGCTATATTTGGATGTTTACTTGGATATGAGAAGATATCTGATGAAATGAAAGATAAAGACTTATTAGAATTAGTAAAGGCAATTGGATATGATGAAGGATTACCAGTTGTTGTAGACCCTGGAATTATAGACCCTAAAGAGTTTTTAGATGAATGTATAGAGGTGCGATTCCCCAATCCATTTATGCCAGATACTCCACAAAGAATAGCAACTGATACATCTCAAAAGCTAGCTATACGATTTGGAGAAACTATTAAATCATATGTAAAGGCTCCAGATAAGGATGTAAATGATTTAACATTTATACCTTTAACCCTAGCTGGTTGGTGTCGTTACTTAATGGGTATTGACGATGAAGGTGAGGAGTTTGAACTTAGTTCTGATCCATTACTAGATAACTTAAGCCTACTTATATCAAAGATTACATTTGGTAAAAATGATAATGTTCATGAAGTCTTAGAAGAAATACTATCTAAAGATGAAATCTTTGGTGTAAACCTATATGAAGTTGGTTTAGGTGAGAAAGTTGAAGGATATTTTGCAGAACTTAATCAAGGACCTGGGTCAGTAAGGAATACATTGAGAAAATACTTAGCAAAGTAAAGATTTGATAATATTTAAGGAGTCAGACCTTTATAGCTGGCTCCTTTTTTGGAGGTATAGGATGAGATTTTTTCATATTTCAGATTTACATATTGGGAAGAAATTAAGAGAAAAGGATATATCAGATGATCAAGTTTATATTTTAAAGGAAATAATCAGACTAGTTGATGACCATAAGCCAGACGGAGTGCTAATTGCAGGAGATGTATATGATAGGAGTGTCCCTCCTGCTAGTGCCCTTAACATATTTAATGACTTTATTACAGAACTTGAGACTAGGGATGTCAAGGTGTTTATTATTAGTGGTAACCATGATTCTCCCGACAGGTTGCAGTTTGCCAAAGATATCTTAAGTAAAAGTGATGTTTACATAGCTGGTAGCTTTGATGGACATCTCGATAAGGTAACAATGGAAGATGAATATGGCAAGGTAAATGTATATATGCTTCCATTTATCAAGCCAAGTTCGGTAGCTAATTTTTATAAATATGAAGTGGTTGATTCTTATGATAAGGCTCTTAGACTTGTTATAGATTCAGCCAAGATTGATACTGATGAAAGGAATATTTTAATATCTCATCAGTTTGTCACAAACCTAGGAAAAGAACCTGAAACATCAGAATCGGAATCTGTTCGAATTGGAGGTTTAGATAACATAGAAGTGTCAGCTTTTGATTCTTTTGATTACGTAGCCCTTGGGCATCTTCATAAGCCACAAAAAGTAGGAAGAGAAACTGTAAGATATTGTGGAACTCCACTTAAATATTCATTTTCTGAAGCTAACCATACAAAGTCAGTAACAATGGTTTCTATGGAAGACAAGGGAAAGATTACTATAAATAAGCTACCTTTAACTCCACTTAAAGATATGTATATAATTAAAGATACTTTGGATAATTTATTACAAAAGCAAGAATACACTCAGTATTCTGATCAATATATATATGCAATAATAACCGATGAAGAAGACTTATTTGATCCAATAGGTCAACTTAGAAGTATTTATGATAATATATTATTACTAGAAATTGAAAACAGGAAATCCCAATATATTAATGATGACTTGGCTTATGAAGGAGATATAAAAGAAAAGGATCCTCTTGAATTATTTAAAGAATTCTATTTTCTACAAAACAATGAGGAAATATCAGACAAGCAAGAAAATATATTAATGAAAACACTTGATCAGCTTGGAGGTGAACCAAATTGAAACCAATAAAACTAACTATGGAAGCATTTGGTCCTTACTCAGGTAGAACAGTAATAGATTTTGAAAAGTTTGGTTCAAGAGGTTTATTTCTAATATCAGGAGATACTGGCTCTGGTAAAACAACAATATTTGATGCTATTTCATATGCCCTTTTTGATAAGACAAGTGGCCAGTCTAGGGGGACTAATTCAATAATAAGTGATTTTGCCGGTGAAGATACATTTACAGAAGTTATATTTGAATTTTCTCATGGCGGCAAGATTTACACCATAAGAAGATATCCAGACCAAATGCGTAAAGCAAAAAGAGGAGATAGGATAGTTCAACAAAAGAAGGGTGTATGCCTAACCATGCCAAATGGAAAAGAAATTGATTCCTTAACTGAGGCTAATAATGCTATAGTTGACCTGCTTGGAGGCCTAGGCTATGATCAGTTTAAGCAAATATCTATTATTGCCCAAGGGGAATTTCTTGATTTATTATTAGCTGACAATGACAAAAGAAATGATATATTACAAAAGGTCTTTAACACAAGTTTTTATGAGTCAATGGGTCAACTTCTTCGTAATAAGGAAAATGAATTAAAAAATGAAAACAAAGATATTGCCAATTCAATGAAACAATTGATAGTAGATATTAGATGCAGTGAAGATAGCAAATACTATGATGAAGTAGAAACGTACAAAAAAGATCAAGATGTATATAAAACACAAGAAATACTAGAGAGTCTTGGAAAGCTTATAGAAGCTGACAATGAAGATATAAAAGCCATAAAGAAGAATTTAGACGATCTTACTGAAACCCAGGTTAAATTATCTAATGAAGAAAACGAGTCAAAAAGAATAAATAAAGATATAGATGAGAAGATAGAATTAGAGAAAAAGCAAAAAGAACTTAAAGATAAAGCTTCTGATATGAAGGAATTAATGGAAAAGGCAAATTTATCCCAGCAAGCCCTATCCAATATAAAACCACTAGAAAATATCAAAATTAACAAGGAAGAATCACAAGAACAAAGCCAGAGAAAAATAAAAGATAATAAAGAAAAGGTAGAAGACCTTACAAATAAGCTTAAAATAGCTAAAGAAACATACAAGGAAGAAAAAAATAAAGAGGATCAGAGAAAAGATTTAAATTCTAGTATTAATGATTTAAAGAAAAGTTTAGATAAATACACTGAACTAGATGACTATAAGAAAGAAAAACAAAAAAAGGATAAAGAATTAGAAGAGGTAGATTCTAATATTAAAAAGTATCAAGAAGAGCTAGAGAAACTTAGTAAGGAAGAAGACTTACTAAAAGAAGAAGTAGATAACTTATCTACAAGTAATGTTGACCTAATCAAATGTAAAACAAATCTTGATATGGAAAAACAGACTCACAAAAGTTTCAAATCAATATATGGAGACATATTAGATTTAATTAAGCTAGAAAAGGTCTCAAAAGAAGCTAAGGAGAATTACAAAACAGCAAATATAGAATATGAAGAAAAGTCTAGGGAATATGAAAATAATCAAAAAATATTCTTAAGGGAACAAGCAGGAATACTAGCACAAGACTTAAAAGAAAACCACCCTTGTCCTGTTTGTGGCTCTACTGACCATCCTTCTTTAGCTGTATTACAAGAAGATGCTCCAAGCAAAGATATGATTGATCAAATGAAAGAAGAAACTGATAGATATTTAAGTAAATTGCAAAAAGCAAGTAAAGAATCAGGTGACCTAAATAAAGAATTCGAAACAGAAATGAAGACCCTATCTAACACCTTATTATCTCATAAGATTGAGATGGAAAATCATGATTTACTTGAACTTAAAAGAATTGTAAAGGACCATATTGACAAGACAAGTAAAACCATAGACCAGTTAAAAGATACGTATGAGGATTTAGAGAAAAAGGTTAACAAGCTAGAAGCTAACAATACTAAATTAAAGGAAATAGCTGATACATTTGAAAAAGCTAATAAGGAAACTACTGACTTGTCAGAAAAGAAAACCTCTCTAGAGAGGGAAATATATAATCTAGGATACAATATTGAGAGTATAAGCAAAAACTTAGAATATCCTTCCTTAGAAAAAGCTAGTCAAATTCTACAGAAGCAGGAAAAAGAGTTAATAGATCTAGAAGAAAAACTTAAAAAGGCAGAGGAAGAGTATTATGAGCTTGATTCAAGCTTAAAATCAACTAAGGAAGTATTAAAGGAAAATGAAGAAGCCTTAAAAACAATAGAAGAAGAAGTCAAAGAAGCTAGAAAAATTTATATTGAAGCAATAAAGAAAAGTCAATTAAAAGATGAAGGAACTTATTATAAGCATTTGTTTTCTCAAGAAGAAATAGATAAAATGAAAGATGCTTATAATGAATATCAACTAGAGAAAAAAGAAAACCTTACCAGGCTAAACGACTTAATAGAAAAGACTAAAGATAAGATTAAGGTTGATCTTAAAGAAATTAAAGAAAAATTAAAAGAACTTCAGATACAAAGAAGTGATACAGAGGATCTTTATACTGTGGCTTATAACAGAAGATCAAGGAATAAAGAGATTAAGAATCAACTAAGAAGAAAGAATAAAGAACGTTTAGATAAAAATCAAGAATATGTGGATGTATTAAGACTGTCAAAGACTGCAAATGGACGATTAGAAGGAAAGCAAAAGGTAACATTTGAAACTTATATACAAACTACATACTTCACCCAAATTGTAAAACAAGCAAACAAACGTTTTTATGAAATGTCCGACAAGAGATATAGATTACTACGTAAGGAAGATGGAAACAAACAAAGGTTTACTGGCCTAGAACTGGATGTATATGATAACTGGACAGGAAAGATTAGAGATGTCCGGTCACTATCAGGTGGAGAATCCTTTATGGCTGCCCTATCTCTTGCTCTTGGATTTACTGACGTCATACAAAATTATGCAGGAGGTATTGAAATAGACACCCTTTTCGTTGATGAAGGCTTTGGGTCTCTAGATACTAATGCCCTTGAACAATCAATAAGTATTCTATCATCTTTAACTAGTGGAAATCGTTTAGTAGGTATTATATCTCACGTAGACGAATTAAAAGAAAAGATACCTAATCAGATTCTTATAAAAAAAGATATAGATGGATCTTATATTGACAAAATCACCTATGATCATTCAATTAAAAACTAAGATAAAAGTAGATAATATTGCTGTATAAATAAAATTATATAATTAATGAAATGCATTGGAAGTGCTTAAACAATAAAGTTTAAACTTCTAATGCATTTTTTATTTATAAGAAAACACTGCATAATTCAGCTGATTATGGAGAATTTAATAAAGAAAGAATATATTTATTATTTATATATAAGAAATTGTGAAACCTTTTAGTATTAAAAGGATTTAGGCATAACAAGTAAAATAAGGGTGACTTTGCGGCAGCGGAACCCGTTTTTACTTGTTATGACTAATTCCACAACATTAACTTAAATTATGCATACAAGGAGGTAATAATAGATGACCGGTAAAAAGAAAGATAGAAAATCTAGCTTCAACCAATTATCTGGTGCTGATAATAAAAAGCTAACAAGCAAAGCACCTACTAATAATGAAGGTACAGCTGCTTGGGCTAATGATGAAAAGCTTCAGGATAAAACGAATGTGAACATCCCCTCAGACTATAGCGTTAACAAAGCTAAAAACTGGGTAGATAACGGGAGTCAAACTTAAAATTATAAAAAATATATATTAACTAGAAAGGTTTGGTAATGATATGTCAAAAATCAAGATGACAGTAGATGGAAATACTGCTGCTGCTTATGTATCTTATGCCTTTACTGAAGTTGCAGCAATTTATCCCATTACACCATCATCTACAATGGCAGAAATTGTTGATGAATGGTCTGCACATGGCAGAAAGAATATATTTGGCCAAAATGTAAATATTGTTGAAATGCAATCAGAAGCGGGAGCGGCTGGAACCTTGCATGGTGCCTTACAATCAGGAGCATTAGCCACAACATATACGGCATCTCAAGGCCTGCTTCTTATGATTCCAAATATATATAAGGTAGCAGGAGAGTTGCTCCCAGGAGTTTTTCATGTAAGTGCTAGGGCTCTTGCCTCCCATGCTTTAAGTATATTTGGAGACCATCAGGATGTTATGGCTTGTAGGTCAACAGGGTGTCCAATGCTTGCAACAGGTTCTGTTCAAGAAGTAATGGATCTTGCGCCAGTAGCACATTTATCAGCGATAAAGGGTCGCTTACCTTTTATTCACTTTTTTGACGGATTTAGAACATCCCACGAAGTGCAAAAGGTAGAAGCACTAGAGTACGAAGATTATGAGAAACTTTTAGATACTAAAGCTTTGCAAGATTTTAGAGATAGGTCTTTATCTCCTAATAATCCCGTCTTTAGAGGTACTGCTCAAAATCCAGATATATATTTTCAAAACAGGGAAGCCTCTAATCCTTATTATAAAGATATAGTTGGCATAGTTGAAGACTATATGAATAAGATATCTAAGTTAACAGGTAGGTCTTACGACCTATTTAACTATTATGGAGCTAAAGATGCAAAGCATATTATTATAGCAATGGGATCAGTAACCCAAACTATAGAAGAAACTATTGATTACTTTAACGAAAAAGGCGAAAAATATGGATTAATAAAAGTTCATCTGTATAGACCATTTTCTATGGAACATTTAAAAAAAGTTATTCCTGATTCAGTAGAAAAGATAGCTGTTTTAGATAGGACCAAAGAGGCAGGTGCTCTAGGTGAACCATTATTTGAAGACGTATGTACTGCATTTGCAAATACTGAAGGAGGACCTACTATAGTAGGCGGAAGGTATGGACTTGGTTCTAAAGATACTACTCCTAGAGATATAGCTAGTGTATATGATAATCTTAAAGAAAAAAGCCCTAAGTGTGGTTTTACTATAGGTATTGAAGATGATTTAACCCATACATCACTTAAAACAAAGGAATTACTAGAAGTGGCTCCTAAAGGACTTATTTCCTGTAAGTTTTGGGGACTTGGCTCAGATGGAACAGTTGGTTCTAATAAACAAGCTATCAAAATTATAGGAAATAATACAGACATGCATGTTCAAGCTTACTTTGATTATGATTCAAAAAAATCAGGAGGGCTTACTGTATCCCATCTAAGATTTGGAGATGAACCTATAAAATCCTCATATTTGATTGACCATGCAGACTATGTTGCCTGTCATAATCCGGCATATGTTAACAAATACGATATTGTTGATGATATAAAGCCAGGTGGCACATTTGTCTTAAACTGCAGCTGGACTGATGAAGAGTTAGATGAAAAACTTCCTGAAAGTTATAAAAGACAAATTGCAGAAAAAGATATCAAATTCTATACAATAGACGCAGCAGGTATAGCTCGTGAAATAGGACTTGGCAATCGAATTAATATGGTTATGCAGGGAGCATTTTTCAGACTACTTGATATATTACCGGAAGAAGTATTTATTAAGGAACTTAAAGATGCTGTAGTTTCTTCTTATTCTCGTAAAGGAGAGAATGTTGTAAAGATGAACTTTGAGTCTATAGAAAGAGGTGTCTCAAGTATTCATAAGGTGTCTGTTCCTGATAGTTGGAAAGAGGCATCAGATAAAGAAGATAGCCCTAGTGAAGAACCAGATTTTGTGAAAAACATTATGAGACCTATGGAAAGACAAAATGGAAACAAGCTACCTGTAAGTGTCTTTAAGGATAGGGCAGATGGAACATTTCCTTCTGGCTCATCTGCTTATGAAAAAAGAGGTATAGCTATATCTGTTCCAGAATGGATTGATGAAAATTGTATACAGTGTAATCAATGTTCATATATTTGTCCTCATGCAGTTATAAGGCCATTTTTGTTAAGTGAGGATGAGGCACTAAAAGCCCCTGAAAGCCTTACAACGCTTGATGCTAGAGGCAAGTATTTAAAAGGATTAAAGTATAGAATTCAAATTTCTCCTATGGACTGTACTGGATGTGGTAACTGTGCAGATATATGTCCAGCACCCGATAAAGCTCTAGTCATGAGACCAATTGAAACACAAGTAGATAAACAAGTTGACAATTGGGAATATGTAACTATGGAAGTAGAATATAAAAAAGACCTTGAACTTAAGCCAACATTTAAGGATAGTCAATTTAATGAACCTCTTATAGAATTTTCTGGAGCATGTGCTGGTTGTGGAGAAACTCCTTATATTAAGTTAATTACTCAACTATTCGGAGACAGAATGATGATTGCTAATGCCACAGGATGTTCGTCTATTTGGGCATCTTCAGCTCCTAGTACAGCTTATACAAGTAACTATGAAGGCAAGGGTCCAGCCTGGGCCAATTCATTATTTGAAGACAATGCCGAATATGGATATGGTATGTACCTTGGTGTTAAACATATAAGGGATAAAATAGAAGATACTATGTATGAATTAACCAAATTTGATATAGGCCATAAGATTAAAGAAGTGTTTATAGATTGGATCCACTATAAAGATGACGGGGAAATGTCAAAGGTAGTTAGTAAAAAGGTTGAGTATATTCTGGATAATTATGAAGCCTCTAGCAATAAAGAGGAAAAATTAATAAATGAGATAATAGAAAGAAAAGACTATTTAGTCAAGCGTTCACAATGGTTAGTAGGTGGAGACGGTTGGGCTTATGACATAGGATATGGAGGTCTTGACCATGTTCTGGCATCGGGAGAAGATGTAAATGTATTAGTATTTGATACAGAAATATATTCTAATACTGGTGGACAAGCATCTAAGGCTACTCCCTCAGCAGCAGTTGCTAAGTTTGCAACTTCAGGTAAAAAAACAAGGAAAAAAGATCTAGGAAGAATGATGATGACCTATGGTAATGTATATGTTGCTCAAGTTGGGATCAATGCAAACAACAACCAGCTATATAAGGCTGTAACGGAAGCAGAAAAATACAAAGGACCATCACTAATAATTGCCTATTCTCCATGTATCAGTCATGGTATAAAATCTGGGATGGGTAAAAGCATGGATAATATAAAACAAGCTGTAAATTGTGGATATTGGCATCTATACAGATATAACCCAGATTTGAAGAAAGAAGGGAAAAATCCTTTCATAATGGATTCCAGAGAACCAAAAGGGGATTTCCAAGAATTCTTAAGAAATCAAGTTCGATATAATTCACTAGAAAAAAGTTTCCCGGAACAAGCCCAAGAACTTTTTGAAAAGGCGGAAAATGACTCCAAGGAAAGATATAAGATATATAAGACACTAGCCAGTATGGAAACGTAAAGAGACAGCAAACAGTGCAACAATAAACAAATACAATATCATTATTAGACTAAATAAAAACTTGAATCCTATTAATATTAATAAGATTCAAGTTTTTTGTCTTTACAGGTTCACAAATGTGTAAATATGTATTATTATTAAGTGTGTACGACAATTGAATAATCGTTAAAAAATTTGATAAAAAATGAAAAAATGATATAATAATAATCACCAGTTAAATAATTAACAAACTTTTAAACAATTGGAGGAAAATATGTATAAGAATGAAATTGAAAATGCTAAAGAACATTTTGGCAAACTATTAAAAGAACAGTTAGAAAGAGTTGAAGTAATGAAAAAAGAAGGAGACTTCTTAGATTACTCCAAACTTGATAAAATTATTATAGGAGTTTGTGGTGGAGACGGAATTGGTCCTGCTATCACAGGTCAAGCACAAAGAGTTCTTGAATATTTATTAAGTGATGATGTAGAGTCTGGTAAGGTTGAATTTAGAACAATTGAAGGATTAACAATTGAAAGAAGAGCAGAAGAAGGGGTAGCTATTCCTGCTGATGTATTAGAAGAACTAAAACAATGTCATGTGATCCTTAAAGGCCCTACAACTACACCAAGAAAAGGTGATGAATGGCCAAACGTAGAAAGTGCTAACGTTGCAATGAGAAAAGAACTAGACCTATTTGCTAATGTGAGACCTGTAAGTATACCGGAAGAAGGAATTGATTGGACATTTTACAGAGAAAACACTGAAGGTTCATATGCTGTAGGTAGTGAAGGTATTAATGTCACTGATGATTTAGGCGTAGACTTTACGGTAGTTACATCTCAAGGAACTGAGAGAATTATCAGGGCAGCATTTGAATTTGCAAAGACTAATGGTAAAAAAAGAGTAACAGCAGTTACTAAAGCAAATATAATCAAAACTACAGATGGTAAATTCTTAGATTTCTTCTATGAAATTGCTAAAGAATATACTGAAATTGAAGCAGATGACTGGTATATCGATATTATGACTGCCAAGCTAATAGATGAAAAACGTAGAAAAGACTTCCAAGTTATGGTTCTTCCTAACTTATATGGAGACATCTTAACTGATGAAGCGGCTGAATTCCAAGGTGGAGTAGGTACAGCAGGAAGTGCCAACATAGGTAAAAGATATGCAATGTTTGAAGCAATCCATGGTTCTGCACCAAGAATGGTTGATGAAGGCAGAGACATATATGCAGATCCATCAAGTGTTATTAGAGCAGGTGCTATGTTATTAAACCACTTAGGATATATTGAAGAATCAGATAAACTATATAAAGCTCTTGAAATTGTTAGTACAGAAAAGAAACTAGTTACAACTGGTAGAGACACAGGAGCTACAAGTTCAGAATATGCAGATTATATAATGGGTACTATTGAAAGTCTGTAATTATGTAATTATACAAAGCAAAAACACACTTCTTGTTTTATCAAGAGAAGTGTGTTTTTGTTTTATAAGGATATAAAATAAATTAAATGTGTATGCCAATATCAATATATGTATAATAAAAGATTAATCAAAGTCATAAGAAGCTAGTTTTTCCCATTTTTCTAAAAGACTTTCTAAATTTTTATTGATTTGTTCCTTTTCATTGTTTAGTTCAACTAGCTTTTCAACATTTGTGTAAATGTCTTCTTCTACCAACAAAGCATCTATTTCTTCATTTCTTTTCTCAAAGCTAGCAATTTTTTCTTCAGTCTCTTTTAGTTCATTTTGTACCCTTCTTTTATTGGCTTGCTCTTCTTTATGCTGTAGCCAGCCAAGTTTGCCATTTAAGGCTTCTGAAGATTCCTGACCCCCTGAACTAGAAGTATTAACCTTTGTCTTGTTAGATAAATTACTAGAAGGCTTATCAATTTGTCTATGGGGTAAAAGGTTCTTTTCAAGTTCTGGCTTTTTTTCAAGATAATAATCATAGTTACCTAAGTAATTGATCATAGTATTATTAGTCAGGTCTAAAATCCTTGTTGCTGTCTTATTAATAAAATACCTATCATGAGATACATAAAGAACAGTTCCCTGGTATTTATTAATAGCATTTTCCAAAACTTCTTTTGAAGTGATATCCAAATGGTTTGTTGGCTCATCAAGTATTAAAAAATTTGCTTCAGATAACATTAGTTTTGCTAGTGAAACCCGCCCTCTTTCTCCACCACTTAAGTCTTTCATTTGTTTAAAAACATCATCTCCAGTAAATAAAAATGAAGCTAAAACATTTCTGACTGCAGTATTATTTAAATATGGATAGGCATCATGAATTTCATCAAAAACAGTATTTTCCATATTAAACATTTCTTGTTCCTGGTCATGGTAGGCTATATGTACTTTTTCACCTAGTTTTACAAAACCATCATCGGGTTTTTCAAGTCTATTTATTATTTTTAAAATTGTAGATTTGCCAGTTCCGTTATTACCTATTATAGCAACATGTTCACCTCTTTTGATTTCAAAATCAAGGTCTTCAAACAAGGTGACATTATTATATGATTTTGACAAACCTTCTACTGTAAGTACATCATTACCACTTTTAATACTAGGTTCAAAACGAATTGACATAGTATCATCAAAGTCATAAGGTTTATCTATGAGTTCTACTTTTTCTAAAGCTTTTTCACGACTCTTAGCTCTTTTAAGGGATTTCTCACGGTTAAAAGAACGAAGTTTCTCAATTACTTGTTCTTGTCTTTTGATTTCTTCTTGTTGATTTATAAATTGTTTTAACTTTGCCTCATGTTGTCTAGATTTCTTAATAGCATACGAGGAATAATTGCCATTATATACACTTGCTTTTGTGTTTTCTAAATCAATAATTTTTGAAACAATCTTATCTAGAAAATATCGATCATGAGAGATTAAAACAACAGCTCCTTTATAAGAAGCCAAGTAATTTTCAAGCCATGTAATAGTCTCTAGGTCTAAATGATTGGTAGGTTCGTCTAGTAAAAGTAAATCAGGATTACTTAATAAGAGTTTTCCAAGAGCTATTCTTGTCTTTTCTCCACCAGACAAGTTATCAATCATATTATCAAAAGTATCTTCGTAAAAGCCTAAGCCTTTTAAAACACCGACAACTTCACTCTTATACGCATAACCATTATTATATTCAAACTCATGAGTTAGCTTAGAATAATTCTCAAGCATCCTTTCTAACTCTTTGCCACTAGTGTTTTTCATTTCAATTTCTAAATTCCTAATTGATTTTTCAAGTTCTATAACATCAGCCTTAACACTAAGCATTTCCTCATAAACTGTATTATTAGAGTCTACAAGTTCATGTTGGGCTAAATAACCCACCTTGCAGTCTCTAGCCATAGTGACACTGCCACCATCAGAATCTATTTCTCCTATAATGATTTTAAACAAAGTAGACTTGCCAGCTCCATTAGGGCCAACAATAGCCGCCTTCTCATTATCATTAATTTGAAAACTTACATCATTTAATATTCTATTTACACCAAAACTCTTGTCTATATTATTAACAGATAATATCATATTCATTCTCCATTATAACAATGGGTGTTTTCACCCAAAATATTTATCTAAAATACTTATTCCCTCAATATAGGGTTTTCATCCACTAAATATCCATTTAATATTGTAGCATCTAAAAGATATTGTAGCAAATAAAATTTAGATAAGAAAAAACACTTGTAAGAAAATTGACAAATAATTGACAATCGAATATAATTAGATAACAGTATTTCAAAAATTGGTAATACTATACATTAAAGAATAGTAATACTATATATTAAAGGAGGTGTACAAATTGCCAGACAAGATATCTTCCGCAGTAATAGGTCGTTTACCACGATATTATAGATATTTAGGTGATTTGATTGAAGCAGGAGTAGAAAGAATCTCCTCTCGAGAATTAAGTAAAAAAATGAATATAACAGCCTCCCAGATACGTCAAGATTTTAATAATTTTGGTGGTTTTGGGCAACAAGGTTATGGATATAATATAGAAGTGTTATATACTGAGATAGCTAAGATATTGGGCTTAGATAAGAATTATAATATGATTGTAATCGGTGCAGGTAACCTGGGACAGGCAATTTCGAATTATAAAGATTTTGAAAAACGTGGTTTCACTTTAGTAGGAATTTTTGATATAAATCCCACACTAGATGGATTATCCATTAGAGATATACCAATTACTAATATAGATAAATTAGAAGAATTTATTAAGAACAATCAAGTAGATATTGCAGCTTTAACACTTCCTAAGGAGCAAGCGCCAATTATAGCCAAACAACTTGTAGATTATGGAATAAAGGCTATATGGAACTTTGCGCCCGTAGACCTTAATCTACCAGAGAAAATAATAGTAGAGAATGTTCATTTAGATGAGAGTCTGATGCAACTTTCTTATGCCTTAACAGCAAAAGGCAAGAGGCGAAAATAAGTAAAAATATAAAAAGTAATAATTAGCAATATAATAAAGTATAAAAACGAACCGACAAGAATTTGTCGGTTTTGTTGAAATTATGTATAAAAGGAGCCAGTATGATAGTAGCAATAGGTGCAGATTTAATTGAAAAAAAACGGGTGCAAAAGGCTTGTGAAAAAGAATCTTTTCGTAATAAAATGTTTACCCAGGATGAGATTAAATTATGTGAAAATGATACTGTAAAATTCTCTGATAATTTTGCAGTTAAAGAAAGTGTATCAAAAATGTTGGGCACAGGATTTAGAGAAATAAAACCTATTGAAATAGAAGTGCTAAGAGATTCTTTAGGAAAACCATATGTCAACTTATATGGAAAGAGTTTAGAACATGCTAATAAACTAGGAATCACAAAAATATTTACTACTATATCAAACACAAAGGATTTTAGTCTGGCTTTTGTTATTGGAGAAAGGGAGGATTAATAATGAATATACTTGTAGATGCTAAAACAATGCAAGATCTAGACGATTATACAATTAATGAAATAGGTATTCCCTCCCTGGTTTTAATGGAAAGAGCTGCCCTATCATTTGTAAATTGTATGGTTAAACATATTAGTAAGAATGATAAAATTCTTGCTATATGTGGTTCTGGCAATAATGGGGCAGATGCAATTGCAGCTGCAAGAATCTTACATCTAAAAGGGTATGATGTTAATATATTGTTACTATCTAATATTAACAAGTGTTCGGAGGAATCTATTACACAGATTAATATTGCTAAGAAATTAGGCATATCTTTATACAATAATATTGATATTAATGAATACAATATAATAATAGATGGAATATTAGGAATTGGATTAAATAGCAAGGTAAGAGGAAAGTATCTAGATTATATTGTTCAAATTAATAATGGAGATAATATAGTATTTAGTATTGATATTCCATCGGGACTTTCAGCAACAAGTGGAAAAGCTTTAGGTATGGCAATACAAGCTGATTATACAATAACTTTTGGATATAATAAAATTGGCTTAGTTCTATATCCAGGATGTGAAATAGCAGGCCAGGTTATAGTTGCAGACATAGGATTTCCAGAGATAAAGTTTGATGAAAAGGATATTAAACATATTAGCTATGATCAAACAGACCTATGTAAAATGCCAACAAGAACAAATGATTCTCATAAGGGTGATTATGGTAAGGTCTTAGTTATTGCTGGTTCTACCGGAATGAACGGGGCATGTTATTTGGCTTCTAAAGGAGCTTATCGAACAGGTTCAGGCCTTGTTAAGGCCCTTGTACCAGAAGAAAATAGAGGTATAATGCAAACAATGCTTCCTGAAGCAATTGTATCAACATATCAAAATGGTCAAACTTTAAGTGATTCAGACCTAAGTCAGATAATAGAAGATATATCATGGGCAAATGTCATTGTAGTAGGACCAGGATTAGGAACCCATAACATTTCATTGGAATTATTGAAAATGGTTTTAGAAAATACAAAAGTACCTATTGTGATAGATGCAGATGGCATCAATTTATTAGGGGAAATAATTAATAATAAAGAAAATAGCGAATCACCAGAAGATAGGATTCAAATATTAAAAGATTTACTTCCTAATAATACAATTATTACCCCTCATTTAAAAGAGTTATCAAGACTATTAAATATTGAATTGAGTCTAATACAAGATGATATTTTAGACATAGCTAATACTTGCACAAAGAATAATTCTATTATATTTGTGTTAAAAGATGCTAGAACAATAGTTGCTTACGAAAATTGTAGATTTATAAATACAAGAGGTAATAATGGTATGTCAACTGCTGGAAGTGGAGATGTTTTAACAGGTATTATTGCAAGCTTAATAGGTCAGGGCTTAAATCCTAGTGAAGGGGCAAGTTTAGGTGTATATATTCATGGATTGGCAGGAGATATAGCAGCTAAAGAAAAGAATCAGTATTCAATAATAGCTAGCGATATAATTGAAGGACTTGCCAAGATTTAATCTGTGGTTTATTATTAATTTACAATCAAGATAATAAGTAAGCGGAGGTACCAGCATGCCAATAGATTCAGCTATAGACAAATCAGATAATAATAAAAATATAAAAGAAAGATATTTCAGAGTACAAGCCAATATAAATCTAGATAATATATATAATAATTTACTTAATATAAAAAATATAATCGATATAAATACTAAAATTATAATAGTTGTAAAAGCCGATGGCTATGGTAATGGAGCAGTACCTATTGCTAAAAAAGTCGATAATATAGTTGATGGGTATGGTATTGCTACTGTTGAAGAAGGAATAGAACTTCGAAAAGCTGGTGTTAAAAAAGATATTTTGATTTTAGGCTATACATCCAATCAACAGTATGAAGAAATAATTGATTATGATATTACACCTGCTATTTTTCAATATAGTGCTGCAGCCGAACTTTCTAAATTAGCAAAAAAGAAAAATAAAACTTTGCCAATTCATCTGAAGATTGATACAGGTATGAGCAGACTTGGATTTGGCTGTAATCTAGATAGTATACAGGAAATTAAAAAAATATGGAATTTAGATGGGGTAAAAATTGAAGGAGTTTTTAGTCACTTTGCATGTGCTGACGAAATTGATAAAGCTTCTACATATGAACAATTAGAGATATTTATGAATTTTGTAGACTTGTTAGAAAAAGAAGATATATATATTCCAATCAAACACATTTCGAATTCTGCAGCAATTATTGATATTCCTGAAGCAAATTTGGATTTGGTTAGATGTGGAATAGCTACATATGGTTTATACCCTTCAGAAGATATAAAACACAATAATGTTAAATTAAAGCCTGCCTTAAGCCTAAAGACTCATGTAAGCTATGTCAAAGAAGTTGATAAAGGTGTAGGTATAAGTTATGGTTCTACTTATATTACAAAGGAAAAAACAAAGATAGCTACAATACCAGTTGGATATGGTGATGGCTATCCAAGGAAATTGTCATCAATAGGTAGAGTATTAATTCGTGGCAAGTCTGTACCAATTATAGGAAGGGTTTGTATGGATCAATTTATGGTAGATGTAAGCAATCTTTCCCAAGTTCAACAAGGAGATGTTGTTACTTTAATAGGTAAAGATGGAGATGAATGTATTACAGTAGAGGAGTTAGCAAGACTTTCAGATACATTTAACTATGAATTTATTTGTAATTTAGGTAAAAGAATACCACGACTTTATTATTGTAATAATCAATTAGTGGATATAAAAGAATATATTAAAAATAAATAATAAATTTTATAATAATGACAATTTGATAATTTACTTATAGACATAAACATTTTATGGAATACAAATAGAAAAATGGGAAATAATATAAGAAAGCCATAAAATGGAGTGTGAATAAAGTGATTATAAGAAGAGGCGATATATATTATGCTGAACTAAGTCCTGTGATTGGTTCAGAGCAAGGAGGGGTGCGGCCGGTACTCATTATTCAAAATAATACTGGTAACAAACATAGTCCAACAGTTATATGTGCCGCATTAACTTCAAAAATGAATAAAGCAAAACTTCCAACACATGTTAGGATAGATGCTGAAAAATATGGAGTTATTAAAGATTCAGTAATTCTTTTAGAACAAATTAGAACAATAGACAAATCAAGACTCAGAGAAAAGGTATGTCATTTAGATTTGAATATTATGGAAAAAGTAGATCGTGCCTTAATAGTTAGTGTAGCCCTTGATACATATAACAATTAAAGAATGAAATCAAAAAGAAACCAGCGGGGGGTAGTCACCTAATGTGATCAAGCTGGTTTCTTTTTGTTAGTAAAATGTTTTAGAGGAACAAATAAGATTTCTCTTATTGTGTACTCTAAAGGAAAGGCACTAAAAGCCCTTTCCTTTTCAAAGTATTATATAATAGGGTATGTAGAAAGATAGTTGTTTACTATCTACTTACTATAATAATATTAAATTGTGTTTCTTGTATGACTAAAATATAAATTAGAAATAATTATATTAAAAAAATATAAAATAAGCAAAAGGAATAAACGTTTTGTTTAAAAAAATGTATTTGAACTTTCGTTCAAATACGTATATTATTAACTTATGAAATCTATTTGATTATTTTTAGAAAGGAGGAAGAGTATGGCAAGGTATCATAATATTATAGAAATTTTAGCTGAAAGGTATTTAAATGAAATCTGGGAAGATACAGATGGATGCAAATGTGAGGATTGCAGATCTGATATTATGGCTATAACTTTAAATAATATAAAACCTAAATATGTATCATCAACAAAGGGAGAAGTTTTTAGTAGAGCAGAAGAATATAACATAACAAAGGAAGTTGAAATAATTAGTGAATTAACAAAAGCTATTCAAATTGTTAATAAGAACCCCCGTCATGATAGCGACAATCCAAGATACGGTGACTAATAATAAAGTAAGAAGGAACATTTAAATCAAGAAGTTTGACGTATTTTAGAAAACATTAAAATTAATTGAAGATTTTTGTTGACAAGCATTTTGAACTGTGTTAAGCTATTACTCGTTGGCCCAAAAGAAAGTCAACAAAAAAACCAAGTCCAAAGCCAGTGTTATCAAGCTTTGTGATGGCTTGAACCTTGATAATTAAACAGTAAAACAACCCTGAAAATTCATAAAAAAATTAAAA
>CAZXSM010000008.1:27843-39418 GCA_964643255.1 uncultured Lachnospiraceae bacterium | reverse complement strand
AATAAAATAATGAATAAAAACCCCAGTAACGTTAAAGATATAATTATGTTACTGGGTTTTTATGTTATATTAGGAATGAAAAATATAGCAATAAAGAGCTTTTGTACAAAGAAGGAGATGATTTAATAGGTGATATACCCATAAAAATCTAAAAATAATATGTTAAGCGGTTGACATAAATAGTTATAAATGATAAAATACAATCGTAAAATAAATATAACTTGTATATATATTTAGAGGAGGAAAATTATGAAAATCAAAAAGACTTTGATATTTATGATGGTATCAATTTTTACAATCGGTTTACTAGTAGGATGTGGTTCAGATGATCCTGATACTGATGTAGAAGATTTACAAGAGGAAGAAACTTTACAAGAGGATGCAGATGTAGAAGAAGATGTAGAAGAAGATGCAGATAGTTCACAAGCATCAGATGTAACAATTACTCTTTTGAATTCAAAAGGTGAAATCACAGAGGGATTAGAAACTATGGCTGAAATCTACAAGAATCAAACAGGTGTAACCGTAGAAGTTCTGCCAGTAGGTACAGGTGAATCTCCATACACTAAGATTACAGGTATGTATAGTGCAGGTAATCCACCAACAATGGCTATTTTAGATATGTTAGATGTAGTTGCACTTGGAGAAGAAAAAGCAGTAGATTTATCAAATGAAGACTGGCTTGCTGAAGTAGAAGGACTTACTACAGAAGTAAATGGTACACTATATAGCTTTCCGTTTGCTATTGAAGGTAGAGGTATAATATACAATAAAACCACAATAGAAGATACTTTAGGAAGAGAATTCGATCCAGCAACAATAAATTCATATGATTCATTTAAAGAACTTCTTGAAGAGTTAGTAGATGCTGGAATGGAAACACCAGTTGTACTTTCAAAAGAAGATTGGTCCTTAGGTTCACATCATTTACAATATATTTATGAAGCTAAAGATGGAACAAATGAAGGAGTAGATGAAGTACTTGATCAATTATTAGCTGGAGAGCTTGATCTTATGTCTTATGATAGATTTACTCAGTTCGTAGATACTTTTGATTTATTAGCAGAACATAATATTAACGGTAATGATCCATTAGGTGCAATATATGATCAAGACCCTATATATTTAGTAGATGGAGATGTAGCTTTTTGGTTTAATGGAGTTTGGGCATGGCCAAACTTAAAAGACGCTGGAGCTACAGAAGATGCTGAACTAGGATTTATACCCTATGTGTTAGGTAATGATACAGAAGATTTTGCAAACACACAACTTCAAGCATCATCAACAAAAGAGCTTATGGTAGATAATGAATATGCTACAGAAGAAGAAAAACAAGCAGCTCTTGATTTTATTAATTGGTTAGTATATGACGAAGCTGGTCAAAAATCCATAGTAGAAGATTTATTTATTATACCGGCAGCTGCTAATAATCCTAATTCACCAATAGATCCACTAGGAAGTGATTTAATAGAACATATCAATTCAGGGAATACATTCTCTGCATTATCAATTTTACCTAGTGACCACTGGACAGTTCTAGGAGCAGAAATGCAAAAATATTTAGCAGGAGAATCAACTAGAGAAGAATTAGCAACATCAATAGAAGAATATTGGATTAACCAAAACTAATTATAAGTTAAATAAGTGATACACTTAATCACAATCAAAATCAAAATCGCCCAACACTTATGTTGGGCGATTTTGGAAAGGAAAAAATAAATAATGAAATCAAATAAAACTTTTGAAAAGATAAAACAGTTTATTATATTTGCCTTACCAGGTATAAGTGTGTTTTTGGCAGTAGTTATTATACCATTCATATATGGCCTTTATTTAACTTTTACAGATTGGGATGGTGTAAGTACTCAGAAGAATTTTGTTGGGTTCAATAATTATATTCAAGTATTTAATGATACAGAGTTTTGGAACTCCATGCTACTAACACTTAAATATGTATTCTTTTCAGTAATACTAATAAATGTAATTGCTTTTCTCCTTGCTTATGTACTTACTCGAGGAATCAAGGGGCAGAATTTTTTCAGGATAGGATTTTTTACACCTAATTTAATAGGTGGTGTAATACTAGGATTTATATGGCAATTTATTTTCTCACGAGTATTAGTGAATATAGGGACTACATACGATATTGAAATATTGAGTAGATCCTGGTTATCAGATCCAGATAAGGCGTTTTGGGTTCTTGTAATAGTAACTGTTTGGCAAACTGCTGGTTATATGATGTTAATCTATATAGCTGGATTTACTGGTTTATCTCAAGATGTTATGGAAGCAGCTAGTATTGATGGGGCAGGTGGCTTCCAAAAGATGAAGACTATTATATTGCCACTTATGGTTCCTTCAATGGTTATTTGTATATTCTTAAGTCTATCTAGGACATTTATGGTATATGATGTAAACCTATCATTAACAGGTGGAGAGCCATATGGAAGTACAAGATTAGTTGCAATGCATGTTTATCAAAAGGCCTTTAATTCAAGGCAATATGGTGTAGGCCAAGCTGAAGCTTTGTTCTTATTTGCAGTTGTAGCTATTATTAGTTTAATCCAAGTAAGAATTGGTAAGAAACGTGAGGTGGAAGCATAATGGATAACAAAGTTGGAGTAAAAAATAGAGTTAAATCTCTAATAACAATAATAATATTATCTATTATATTTTTGCTTTTTATGATTCCATTTATTTTGGTAATTATCAACTCTTTTAAATCTAAAAGAGATATTATAGTTGACCCTTTAAGTATAACCCCAGAAAGTGGTTTTACTATTGATAACTTTATTGAAGCTTTCACTAAGATGGATTTTACTAAGTCTTTCAGTAACTCATTTTTAATCACTAGTGTGAGTACCATTTTAGTCTTAATCTTAGCTGCAATGTTAGCTTATTACTTTGTTCGTAATAATAATAGGATAACTAAGATGTTTTTTCCACTTATGGTTGCATCTATGATTATCCCCTTCCAGGCAATTATGATTCCTTTAGTAACAATATACGGGTCTGGATTTAATTTACTTAACAATAGAGGAACCTTAATATTCTTCCATGTAGGCTTTGGAATGAGTATGTCTGTATTTATGTATCATGGCTTTGTTAAAAGTTCTATACCTATTGAACTAGAAGAAGCTGCTTATATTGATGGAAGTACTAAGTTACAGACCTTTTTTATGGTTGTTTTACCTCTTCTAAAACCAACAACCGCTACCCTAGCTATACTAAATGTTTTAGCATATTGGAATGACTATTTATTACCATCATTAGTCTTAACAAGAAAAGAATTACTTACTCTACCATTATCCACATATCTATTTTATGGTACTTATTCAGCAGATTATGGTGTGATTATGGCAGGATTAGTATTAACAGTAGCACCTGTCTTGATTGTTTATTTACTCTTGCAAAAACATATAATTGAAGGTGTAATATCAGGTGCAGTTAAGTCGTAGGTTTACTTTAGGAGAATAATTACAATGATAATACAAATTAATAAGAAGTATTTATGTTTACCAATTAATACAGAAGAGGATTTACATTTAGTAGAATTTTATTGTGATAAAGAGAAAATATTTGAGTTTAAGATACCTATAAAAAAGCATGATAAAGATTCTAAAACTTATCAATATTATGCACCAATTAATGTAGAGAAATATAAGGGAAAAACACTTGAGCTGGTATCTAAAGAAGCTAAGGACTGGTTTAATGATATTTATCAGTCTAATGACTTACCAAAAGCTAATGAAACAAATAGGCCAAGAATTCATTTTACAGCTGAATATGGGTGGATTAATGACCCTAACGGGCTAGTATATTACGATGGAGAGTATCATTTATACTTTCAATATAATCCCTTTGATACAAAGTGGGAAAATATGAGCTGGGGCCATGCAGTAAGTACTGATTTACTACATTGGCAACAGCTAGATACAGTTCTTTGGCCAGATGAGAACGGAACAATGTTTTCAGGAAGCGCAATTGTTCATGAACAAAAACATTTAGAAGATAATGTTTTAAAGGAAGATTTAGTATATTTTTATACAGCAGCAGGTGACGCTAATAAATGGTCAAAAGATAAAGATTTCACACAAAGAATCGCAATAAGTGATAACAAGGGTAGAAGTCTTAAAAAGCTAGATTATTATATTCCAACTATTGAAAAAGAAAATAGGGATCCCAAAGTGTTTTGGCATGAAGAATCATCTGCCTATATTATGATATTATGGCTTGTTGATAATGAATTTGCTATTTTAAGATCTAGAGACCTTATAATGTGGGAAATTTCACAACGTTTTATAATAGATAAGGCTTGGGAATGTCCAGACTTGTTTCAAGTATCAAATGCTGATAATCCTGAGCTTAACAAGTGGGTTTTTTGGTCTGCCGATGGATATTATTGTTTAGGTGATTTTGACGGTTATACATTCAAGCCTACAAGTGATCTCCTAGAAGCCTATAGTACAAGCCTTCCTTATGCAGCTCAAACATTTTCAGGAATTAAAGATAGGATTATTAGTCTTGCATGGTTACGAACTAAAAACGAAAACAAATTATATACAGGGGCTATGACAATACCCAAGGAGCTTTCTTTAATAACAACAAAGAATGGAGATCGACTTTCTCAAATTCCAGTTCGTGAATACTTTGAAAATAGAAAGATAATATATGATAGTCACGATGAAACAAATCTAGAAACCAATGAAAATCAAATTAAGTTCAAAGACTTATATAATAGAGCAATTGAAGTAGAACTCGAATTTAATGATAATAATATAGAAGAATGTTTTGAAATCTTTTATGGTGATGAAGTTTTTAAAATCGACAGGAAAAACAAGGTAGTTTCTTATGAAACTTGCAAAAAATCTGACAAATCATATAATATACAAGAAGTGGAATTAAATGAGGCAATTTATGATATGCATATCATATTTGACCAGGATATAATAGAAGTTATTGCTAATCGTGGTATGATTTATATAGCATTTGAGGCAGTAGGAGGGCTTGATAGAGAATTATTAATAAACAGGCCTGAAAATACAAAATATGACACTATGCGTGTTTACGAATGTATATAGATTATATAATGATAGAGTATCATGTATTTAAAGTTATTAGGAGGCTAATGAAATGGTAACATTAAAAGATGTGGCTAAAGAAGCGGGTCTTACAGTTGGGACGGTTTCTAGAGTTATTAATAATCGTGGATATATTAGTGATAAAACACGAGAAAAAGTCTTTCGCGTAATGGATGAACTAGATTACAGACCCAATGAAATTGCCAGATCTTTATCTAAGCAACGAACTAATACAATAGGAGTTATTGTTCCACATATAGAACACCCATATTTCTCCAAGCTAATAAGATGTATTGAGAAAGTTGTATCTAAAGAAAATCAAAAAATGATTCTTTGTAATTCTGAAGAAGAAAAAGAAAAAGAAATTGATTATATTGATATGTTTAAAAGTAATAGGGTTGATGGAATTATATTGTGTAGTGGATATTTGGATATTAATAAGTTTTTGGATTTAAAGATACCAGTAATAGCTATTGAAAGAGAACTTGAATGTGGAATAGTCTCCATAGAATGTGATAATTATGAAGGTGGAGTTCTTGCAGCTAAGCATCTAATTAAGTGCGGAAGTAAAAACATTGTACATTTTAGTGGAATTAAAAACGTCAAGATGCCTGCTGATCAAAGAGCATTAGGATTTGCAAAAACTTGTGAAAAAAATAAAGTTAAGTATAAAGAAATCAAATATGAAAAAGGTATGTACTACACCCTTGAATATCATAAATACATAGAGGAAATACTTAAACAAGATAAAGAAATTGATGGAATCTTTGCTAGTAGTGATTTAATAGCAGCACAAGTAATTCAAGTATGTAGTAAACTTGATATAAAAATTCCAGAGGACGTAAATTTAATTGGGTTTGATGATGTTAATGTTGCTAGTCTTACAACACCAAGAATTACTACTATTAGGCAACCAGTTGAAGAAATGGCTGAACAAGCAGTATATGCTATATTAAAATCTAAAGAAAAAGTTGTTCCATCAAAAGTAGTATTGCCTGTAGAATTAATTGTGAGAGAAAGTACTAGACCACCAACAGAGTAATAACTTTTTCGATTTATAAGATTTATACATTGATAAAGATGGTTATTATTGTTACTATTAATTGTATAACAACAATTATACAAGAAAGGAGTAACAATATGAATTTCATTGATTATTTAACTGGTGCAGCTACTGGTCTTATTTCGGCTATAATTTATTTACTTATAGCTTTCCTAGTAGCATGGATTGTTAAAAGATTAGTAGTTAAAATATTAGACAAAGTAGGGGCTAAGGAAGCCCTAGCCAAATCTGGTATGAAAGAAGAAGAGACAGATAGTGCAATTGGTCTTTTAGGAAATTTGGCATTTCTAATAGTATTTTTATTATTCTTGCCAGCAGTTTTAGTAAAGCTAGGTATGGAAAATGTTGCAGCCCCAATAACTAGTGCAATATCTTCTATAATTGGTTTTTTACCTAATTTACTGGCAGCAGGTATTATATTATTTGTAGGTATATATGTTGCAAAGGTTGTAAGGCAACTTTTACATGCTGTACTTAACAAATTAGGGTTAGACAAATTACAAAAGAAGTTAGGCGTTGAAGCAAAGTCTGAAAACAGTACCTTTGCTGGAGTTATTTCTGGAATTGTTTATGTACTCATACTAATACCTGTAATTGTAGCAGCTATAGAGGTCTTAGGGATTGATGCTATATCAGGACCTGCAATGGCTATACTATCTACTATTTTTGGTTACATACCTAATGTGCTTGCTGCAATTATATTATTTGTTCTTGGTTATCAAATATCCAAGATACTTGCACAAGTTCTAGAAAGTGTTCTTTCTAGTGTTGGAGCAGATAAGCTTACTGAAAAACTTAACTTATCAGGTGAAGAAAAAGGAATAAAAGTATCATTTTCAAAGATTATTAGTGAAGTTGTAAGATGGTTAATTTTAATTGTATTCTTTATTGAAGCAGTTAACCTACTAAAACTAGAAGTACTAACAAGTATCGGAGCAGCTATTGTTGGATACCTACCAAACCTTCTTGGTGCAATTATAATAATAGGTCTAGGTGTTTTATTGGCTTCATGGTTAGAGAGCATAATTGTTAAACATGCACCTAAGCGCAAAACTTTAGGTCTAATTACAAAAGTAATTATTATAGTATTTGCAGTATTTATGACATTATCACAACTTGGATTAGCTAAATCTATTGTTAATGCAGCATTTATAATTATTCTTGCAGCTGTTGCAGTTGCTTTTGCTATATCATTTGGTATTGGCGGAAGAGATTTTGCTAAGAACCGTTTGTATAAGTTAGAAGAAAAGCTTGATGAAGAAAGCTCAGCAAACGAGGAATAAAAGAAAGTTTAATTTAAAATTGAAATAAATATTAGATAAGTTAATATTCAAGGTCATTGGTATTTTAACAAGGGAGACATCAAACCCCTGGGGAAATTCCAATGGCCTTGTTTTAATTATAGAAAAACATCACTATAAAATTAATGTAAACGTGGTATAATGTTTAATTAATAAATAAATTAGTTTTTATATGGATTTATATAATGACTTTATAAGGTTGGTGCACAAAATGAGTGATAAATCACGATTGAAAACAATGAGAAAAATAGCAAAGTCAGGCCTAAAAGGTAGAAAAAAAGATACATTTTTGCTGGTGTTTGTTGTAACACTTGCATTTACCTTTATTATTTCCGCTATTCTACTACATAGTAGTTCTGAAAAAACTAAGCATGAACAGCGTTTTGATATGTTTGGTCAGTGGCAAGCAGCCCTATTTAACCTTGATCCCCATGAATACGATCAGGTATTAGAAGAAGAATCTATAGGACTTACTCGTTATATAGGTAAATCAGATAATTTTGGTCATCTTATGACCTTTAATGAAGAGATACTAGAATTAGGAAATTTCAAGCTAATAGAAGGTCATATGCCTACTAATCTAGATGAAATTACTCTTGAATTAAATCAACAAATATATTTTAGGAATGATGTAAAAGTTGGAGATCAAGTTGATATAGTCGTGCAAATTCCGGTATTTGAAATGAATGAATTAGAAGAGGCAGAGGCTTATGCTACATTGCAGGAACGTTACATCGAATCTCTAGAAATAAACGATGAGTTTTATAAGGAATATTATGAAGAAAACAAAGATTATCTTGAACATATATATGAAATAGATAAGGAATACTTGGAAGCTCAATTTCCTGATATAGAAGATGAAGATGAAAAATATAAGTTAATTATGAAAGAACTTATAGACATGAATGCTTTTTACATAAGCTATAATATAAGAAATGAGCACGAGGTGGAGAGTTATGGCGGAACCCAGGTGATAACAAAAACTTCTTACCTTTTCCACTCAGATGGTGCTTATGAAAAAGAAGGGCAACAAGTTGATGAAAACATAGAATGGATTAAAGAAAATGGTATTATGTTTTCTCAGGAAGTTGTTATATCAAGGCCCATGGAGGTATCTGGAATTATCGAAACCTACAGTAATTTGTGGGATGTAGGAGATTCACCAGTAGCTAATTCATTTATAAGTGAAGAAACAGGAAGGGCCCTATTAGAAGGAGGCTTCTTTAAAACTGAATATGAAAACCTGGCTATTGACATAAGTAATTACAAGGCACCCCTTAATATTTTCATAAATACTAATATGGATACAGACAAACTTATGGAAACTTATAGTGAGACTTATCCAAATTTGAAACGAAATACTTATGCCTATCCACAAGTACAGGGCTCTACTGAAGGAACCCTTACTTACAGTATAGTTGCTTTTGTATTTGTTGCTACAGTTTTTGCAGTATTTCAAATATATCTTACACAAATGCGCAGGCGTACCAGAAAATTAGCCCTTCTTAAGTCTATAGGTGCTACTAATGGTCAAATAGTTCAAATGATTGTATGGGAAGGTATCTATCTACTTTTAATAAGTCTTCCAATAGGGGCTATAGCTGGCTTGAGTTTGACAAATATAATTATATTTATTATGAATCGAAATGATATAACTAATATAATGTTTGCTATAAATTATAAGATTTTGGGATTGGGAATTCTTGCTGGGATACTAGCAGTAGTGATTGGTATGGTAGTACCAATGATTATGGCTATAAATGTTCCTTTAACAGGTAGGATATCAAAGCCACCTAAACACAAAAAGTCTACATTAAAATTAAAAGCAAATATAAAGAACAAGGATATTTATGAGGCCAAGAAGCAAAGTTTCTTTAATATTTCCATAAGAAGTATTGTATTTAATAAAGGCAAATATCTAATAACTCTTGTGCTTTATACTGTTGCAATTACAGTACTTATATCAACTATATTTTTATCCTATCTATTCTTTAAAGACTATATTAACGATGTAATTCTTGTGGATAAACCCAATTATGGATATGAAATGATTTATGGAATGTCTAATAGGGTTCTTAAGGAAGTTGAAGAAGAGATAGAAAATGTTCCAGGGGTAACTGATGTTAAAACTTATAAAGCAGGAGAAGGAGCTTTTATGTGGTATGAAGATATATATGACCATGAGCTATATCCTGTCTTTAAGAATGTGCTACCCAATTATCTAATTAAAGACCATTTTGGTGAAGGTAATGATGATATTGAGGTAGATGATTCTGTAGAATATTTAATAGAAGATTCAGTTAAGGTAAATGTTTATGGATTTGATGTGGAGTCTAAAGATTCTATTATGCTCCAGACCTTAGAAAATAACATTAGTGAAGGTGGCATAGATAAGGAAAAGTTCGCAAATGGGGAAGATGTGGTTGTCTTAATGCCACTATATGATATAAATCCAGATGTAGAAATCAAAAGAATCAATGATCAAACAATTATAAATAATACTAATAGCAAAAACAGAATGGAAGCCCTTGGTAACTACTTAGATGCCTACGATATAACATATGATTTTAGACACAAGGATACCTATGACAGGGATTCTAGCTTATCACCAGGAGATTATATATATGTATCCGTACCAACTGAAAGCATAGAAGAAGGAGAAATGGTAGAGGATGTAATAACTCACAAGGTGAAAGTTTCAGGGGTTATTCATTATTTTCCTGAGATAGGTATGTGGCCCCTTGCTGACACAATTGAAAATCCTGTTATTATTGGGTCAAATTATCTGGTTGGTTCCTTTTATCCTTCAACTATATATGGTCCGGGACGTAATTTGGAAGTAGATAATGTACAAGCTCTTATAGATAGTCTCTTTCCAACCAAGTTGGGAAAAACTTATATCTATATTGAAACAGATAAAGAAGCAAAATCAATTGACACATTTATAGAATTACAAAGGATTGCAGTTGACAGAGGCTTTTCCTTTATTAATTATCAAGAAAATATTGATGCAATATTTGCCAAAGCATTTAACTTTACTTCAATTATAGCTGTTCTAGGCCTTGTGATAGCAGGGATTGCACTTGTTATATTATATAATACAACCCTCTCAAAAGTAGAGCAAGAAAGAAACCGCATAGGAATATTACAGTCTTTAGGTATAAGCACAGGTCAATTTAAATTATTATACTTACTTACAGGCTTTATAAGTTCAATAATTGCTTTAATTATAGGACATGCCATACTTGCTATAATCGTATATTTTACAATGGACTATGGCCTATATTTATATCCTTGGAAGCTTCATATTAGTGTATGTGTAGCCTTTATAATATTAGCAAGTCTAGTTTATTATATACCTATTAGAAAGGTTATAAGAAATCAGCCGGTAGACAATATTAGGAGTCTAACTAGGTAGTAAGTAAAGACCAAATAAAGATTGTGAATAGCAAAATAGTATAAGAGGAAAGGGAAGTTATGAGTTTAATAAGATTAGAAAATGTAAATAAAACATATGGTAGTGGAACTTTAGCCGTTAAGGCCTTGAAAGATGTAAACTTAAAGATAGATGAAGGCTACTTTTATGCTATTGTAGGGAAAAGTGGTTCAGGTAAATCTACAATGCTACACATTTTAGGAGCCTTAGATAGGCCTACATCAGGGAAAATGTATCTTGAAGGTGAAAGTGTATATGATAAAACTGATAAAGAAATAACTTTAATTAGAAGAAGAAGGATTGGCTTTGTCTTTCAATCATTTAATTTGTTATCTGAACATACCGTATTAGAAAATATTCTAATGCCTGCCCACTTAGACAACAAAGAACCAGAAAAAACTAGATTAGACGAGATAATTAATTCTCTAGGACTTGATGATAAGTTATCATATTTTCCAGATGAGCTCTCAGGTGGTCAAATGCAAAGAGTAGCTATAGCAAGAGCTCTTGTTGCAAATCCAGCTATATTACTAGCAGATGAACCAACAGGTAATTTAGATGAAACAACTAGCATAGAAGTAATGAATCTATTAAAAGAATCTTCAAAGAAGTTTAAACAAACTTTGATAGTAGTAACCCATGATATGGATATTGCAAAACAGGCTGATAGGATAATCCATATTGTTGATGGAAG
>CAZXSM010000008.1:19055-27743 GCA_964643255.1 uncultured Lachnospiraceae bacterium | reverse complement strand
TGTTGTAAACAATATAAAGTTTAGGAGTAAAAGGATGAATATCTTTGATGTTTTATTATTAATTGGTGGACTAGCTCTGTTTCTTTATGGAATGACAGAGATGGGGGGTGGACTAGAAAAAATATCTGGAAGTAAATTAAAGTCGATATTAGAAAGATTAACTTCTAGTAAAAGTAAAGGGGTCCTCTTAGGTGCAGCAGTAACAGGTGTAATTCAGTCTTCGTCAGCAACTACAGTAATGGTAGTAGGTCTGGTGAATTCAGGTATAATGGCATTGTCTCAAGCTATACCCGTTGTTATGGGAACTAACATAGGTACTACCTTTACCTCATGGATTTTAAGTTTAACTGGTATACAAAGTGATAATCTTATTGTTAACTTATTCAAACCATCTTCATTCGCTCCAATACTAGCTTTAATAGGTGTTGGATTTCTTTTGTTTTCAAAGAATGAAAAGAAGAAAGATTTAGGTACTATATTTTTAGGTTTTGCAGTTTTAATGCTAGGGATGGAATTAATGAGTGATGCAGTAGCCCCACTTGCAAATGTTCCGGAGTTTAGAAATGCTTTAGTTATGTTTTCTAATCCAGTTTTAGGCGTTATGGCCGGAGCCCTTGTTACAGCCTTAATACAAAGTTCATCTGCTTCAATAGGAATACTTCAGGCATTAGCCTTAACAGGCTTTGTAAATTATGGTGTAGCTATACCAGTTATAATGGGACAAAATATTGGAACATGCATAACTGCAATACTAGCAGGAATTGGTGCTAACAAGAATGCTAAAAGAGTATGTGTAGTACATTTATCTTTGAATGTAATTGGAACAGTATTGTTTTTAACTATCTTTTATGGGCTTAATGGAATTTTTAACTTTAGTTTCTTAAATGAGCCTATTAGTATAGTTGGAATAGCAGTTACACATTCAGCTTTTAATATCATGAGCACACTGATTTTGTTACCATTTTCAGAACAACTTGAAAAGTTATCATTCTTAATCATCAAAAACGATGAAGAAGAGGAATTTAACGAATTTCAAATGCTTGAAACACGTTTTTTAGAAACACCAGGATATGCAATTCAACAAGCTACTAGTGTTACTAATAAAATGGCAGAATTAGCAAGGGAAAACTATAGAAAGGCAACTAGCCTTTTAGGTAATTATGATAGTGAGGATGCTAAGGAAATACGAGAAATTGAAAACAGGGTAGATAAGTACGAAGATGAAATAGGATCTTATTTACTCAAAGTTGGAAGTAAAGGCCTTACAAGAAATGATAGTAACATGCATACTCTTCTCCTTCATACTATTGGTGAATATGAAAGAATTTCAGATTTATCACTTAATATACTAGGTGCTATAGAGGAAATGGAAGATAAAAACATTACCTTCTCAGATTGCGCAATGAATGAATTAGAAGTACTTATAGAGGCAGTAAATGACATACTGGATTTAACTGTTGAGGTCGGTGCAAGTTTAGATGTAGAAAAGGCTAAGGAAGTTGAACCCTTAGAAGAAGTAATTGATTATCTAAATAAGGAATTAAATAAGAGGCATGTAAAAAGACTTAAAAATGGAAGATGTACAGTAGAACTTGGATTTATATTTGCTGATATAACTACTAGTATAGAAAGAATATCAGATCATTGTTCTAACATTGCTGTATATGTAATTCAATTAAGTATGGATGAACTTGATATACATGAATATTTAGATGAATTAAAGCATAAGGAAAATGATGAATTTTACAAGAATTATAAAGAGGTTAAAAAGCTATATAAATTGCCTCAAGTTTTATAATAAATACATAAATATATAAGTAATAAATAAAGGACATATAAATTGTTGTGGTGATTACAATTTATATGTCCTTCATATTACCTATATAATATTTATGGGTTTAATCAGCCCAATTAAAGGATCGTTTAACAGCTTTATTCCACCCTCTAAGTAAATTAGCCCTATCTTCTTCGGCCATGTTTGGTTTGAAAATTCTTGATGGTTTCCAGTTTTCCTTAATGTGGTCTTTGCTTTCCCAATATCCAGTTGCAAGTCCAGCTAAATAAGCTGCCCCAAGTGCAGTTGTTTCAATACTAGATGGCCTTTGTATATTAGTGTTTAGTATATCAGATTGAAACTGCATTAAGAAGTTGTTAGCGCTTGCACCACCATCAACTTTAAGAGTCCTAATTTCAATTCCTGAATCCTCTAACATGGCTTTAATTACATCATGTGTTTGATATGCAATTGATTCCAAAGTAGCTCTTATTATATGGTTTCTACCTGTACCTCTTGTTAACCCAACAATGGTACCTCTAGCGTATTGGTCCCAATAAGGAGCTCCTAGACCTGTAAATGCAGGAACGACATATACTCCCCCAGAGTTGTCTACCTCTAGAGCAAGTTTTTCTGATTCAGCCGAAGTATTTATAATTTTAAGTTCGTCTCTTAACCATTGAATAGCAGCCCCAGTAACGAAAATACTTCCTTCTAATATATATTGTACCTGTTCACCTTCTACATTTGCTGCCAGTGTAGTAAGGAGACCATTATGAGACTTGATAGGATCTACACCAGTGTTCATTAACAAGAAACATCCTGTTCCATAAGTATTTTTAACTTCTCCCGGCCCAAATCCACATTGACCGAATAAAGCTGCTTGTTGGTCCCCAGCCACACCTGCAATAGGTATTTCCTTTCCAAAGATTTCTTTAGCAGTATAGCCAAAAATACAAGAAGAAGCTTTTACTTCAGGGAGTATATGCCTTGGTATATTAAGTTCTTTAAGTATTTCATCATCCCAATCCAGTTTATGTATATCGAACAACATTGTTCTTGATGCATTAGAATAATCAGTTGCATGTACTTTACCCTTTGTAAGATTCCACATAAGCCATGTATCAATAGTCCCAAAAAGCAAATCGCCTTGATCTGCACTTTCATGTGCTCCAGGAATATTATCTAGAATCCATTTTATTTTGCTGGCAGAAAAGTATGCATCAGGAATTAATCCAGTTTTTTCTGTAATAATATCAGCAAATTCTGATTCCTTTAAAGTTTCTATATAATCAGAAGTTCGTCTACATTGCCAAACTATTGCATTATAGACAGGTTTGCCCGTGTGTTTGTTCCAAACAACACTTGTTTCTCTTTGGTTAGTAATTCCTATTGAATCAATCTGTTCAACAGAAACCCCAAGCTTATCCATAGCCATCTTTGCTACATCAATTTGACTAGATAAAATGACCATAGGGTCATGCTCGATCCAGCCAGATTGGGGATATATTTGTTGGAATTCCTTTTGTACTATACTGCAAATCTCTCCTTTTTGATTAAACAGTATACATCTTGAACTGGTGGTTCCTTGGTCTAATGCCATTACATATTTTTCTTTTAAGCTTTTTTCCTTATGATTCATAATTCATCTCCTTGCCCTTTGCTGTCTATTGGTATATCTTTATCTTTAATTTCTAATTAATAATATCACTATATTTAAATTGCATATAATTAATTTCTAAAAAATCTTTGATTGCCATAGATGCACCGCCTAACAATCTTCCAGAATTCTTTAATCTAGATGGGTATACATGAAGAACACTATTAAGTCTGCTATTTAAAGAGTTCTCAATTTCTTTTGTCAAATCTGGAAAATTGCTAGTAAATGAACTATTAATAATTACCACATCAGGATTATAGGTATTTAGTATATTGTTAACACATATAGCCATATACTTTATAAATTTTTCGACTGTTTCTTTAGCATATTTATTTCCTTCCTTATAATCTAAGGAAAAGTCTTCAAAACTGATATTCTCAATTCCTTTTTTATCTTTGTACTCTTTTAACAAGGCCTGTTCCGATAGATATTGTTCTAGACAGCCTTCGTTGCCACATGGGCAAGGCCTTCCCCCGGGTTCTATAATAGTGTGACCAATTTCTCCTGCATATCCACTAAAACCAGTATATAATTCGTCATCTATTAATAGGCCAAGGCCAACACCAGAATGTACACTAATGTTAGCAATGTTTTTATATTCTGCAGGTAAAAACATAGATTCTCCAAGTACAGATAGATTGGCTTCGTTTTCTAAGAATACATTTGTATCAAAGTAATCTTCTAAAGATGTCTGAAGATCAGTGTTTACCAAACTATAATAAGGAGTAAAAAACACTTTATTATCCTTAACAACTCCATGTATACCAAGGGTAATGCCGACAAGCCCATAATGAGATGGTTTAGATTTTAGATTTATTTCTTCAATGATATCTATTAGAGTTTTTTTAATGCTACTATTATTATCAGGAGTCACCCTGTCTATTTCTACATTTATTTGTCCTATTAGGTTAGTTGACATAGCACTTATCTTGTCTACACCAAGATCTATACTAATAACATAAGCAGCATCTCCATTAATGCTTAAGAGAATTGGCTTTCTTCCTAATTTTGTATTATCACTTCCTACTTCTATTATAATTTTCTTTTCTATAAGATTTGCAACTATTGTGGAAATAGTTGCTTTAGTTAGTCCTATTTCCTTAGAGATATTTGCTCTTGAAATAGTACCATGATTCAAAATTGTTTCTATAACTAGTGTTGAATTCATATCTCTTATTAATTCTTTGCTTCCAGTTACCATATATTATCCTTTTCTTGTGCAATGTTTTTAAATAAATTTATTCTTGTAGATATATAATAACACATAAAAAACCCTAGTAAAGAATTTGACTGTATTTACCTAAAATTTTGAATAATATTAAAGGTATGATAAAATTATACTAAACCATCAAAATTAATAGCAAGAAATGAACAACAAATAGCAATATTTATAAAGAAACCATCCAATATTATTGTTACAATTAAACAGAAATCATAATTAGAATGGGAAATCTTTATATATATGCTTAATTTTAAGGGGGATTATAGATAGGATTGTATTTATTAGATCTTACAAAATTATGATGAGTAGACTGAAAGATAAAATTTCGCAACAATTAGACAATTATAGTATAAAAGACAAACTTATTATTCTATATATTTGTTGTGTTCTAATACCAATTATAATTACTGATAGTGTTATCATTTATGTTGTGTTTCAAACCGAATTGATATCAAGGGAACATGAGATGGAGAATATAACCAGTGCAGTGGAATATAATATGATAAGTGATATTGATAACTTGGCAAGAATAGCAGAAAATATTTTATATAATAGACACTTAGATGATTTTATGGAAAAAGAATATGAATCTCCTCTAGAATACATAATGGCTTATCAGGAGATAGTAAATACCAATTTGCTAGCTAACCAAAAAGATAATACACGAATAAACATGTATGTTGAGAACGATACTATTATTAGTGGTGGTAAATTCCATAATATTTCTTCAATAGAAAATACTCAGTGGTATGAACACATGGAAAAAAATAATAAGGAACAAATTTTATATGTTTATTATGATGATAGTAAAGCTTTTTCTGTATCTGATGAACGTAAAATTATTTATGTTAAAAAGCTAAATTTTTATAATGACAATAGACGAAAATTGATTAAACTTGAAATGGATTATAGCAGGGTTGTTCGTAATTTAGAAAAAATGAATTATGAAATTCCTGTATACATATGTCAAAATAATAATGTTATTGTTTCAAATAGTGGATATTCAAACTTAGGCATGGATTTTATAGAATTCCCAAGAGATGAAAAGATTGATTATATAAAAAATATACAATTATATGGCACAGAAGTTGATGTATATGTTCAAAAGGTGGATTCAATAGTATATAAAGCTGTAATAGAAAATGCTCCTATACTTATTTTACTTATATTGATAAATATAGTGTTACCAATGTTTCTTATGCAACAAATCAATTACTCTTTTACAGAGCGATTATGGGTATTAAGTGAAGCTTTTGATAGTGTGGAAGATGAAAAACTTGTCAAAATAGATAAGGTGCGTGGAGTTGATGAGATTGGAAGTTTAATGCGTAACTATAACAAGATGGTAGCTCGCAACAATGACTTAATACAAAGGGTTTATAGGGATAAATTACGAGAGCAAGAGACAAATATAGCAAAGCAAAATGCTGAGCTTAAGGCTCTTCACAGCCAGATAAATCCACATTTTATATTTAACACTTTAGAAAGTATAAGAATGAATTGTGTTTTAAAAAATGAAGATGAAACAGCAAAAATAATTCAAAAACTAGCATTATTACAACGACAATATGTAGAGTGGGGAAATGATTCGGCAGAGCTATCTAAAGAAGTGGAATTTGTTATTGCCTATCTAGATATTCAGAAGTTCCGTTTTGGTGAGCGTTTGTCCTATGTACTAGACATCGATGAAGATTGTAACGAGATGAAGATACCAAAACTTACCTTAGTTACATTCGTAGAGAATGCATGTATACATGGTGTTGAGAAAAAAACAAATCCATCCTGGATTTTTGTAAGAGCCTATCAAGATGACGGTTTTTTGTACTTGGAAGTTGAAGATACAGGTGTAGGAATGGATGAAGAGAAAATAGATGACTTGAGGGAAAAAATGAATGAAGCAAGTATTGAACTCCTTGATAACAGTACCAGTGTAGGAATAATAAATGCTTGTCTTAGGTTAAAGATGGTTTCACAAGATGAAGTTCGGTTTGAAATTGATGGAGAAAAAGGAATAGGCACTATTGTACAGATAAAGATACCTTTAAAATATGTTTAAAAGGTGGAGGGGAGATTTATATGTTTAAAGTTCTATTGATAGATGATGAATCTTTTATTTTGGAGGGACTTAAGGTTCTTATTGATTGGGAAAGCGAAGGATTTGAAATAGTAAGTACTGCATCTAATGGACAAGAAGCCTTAGAATTTCTAAATAATAATAAAGTAGACTTAATTGTATCTGATATTAAAATGCCAGTAATGACAGGTCTAGAGTTATTGGCTAAAATACGGGAAAACAATATCTCAGAAGCATACTTTGTTATTCTCAGTGGATATGCGGATTTTTCATATGCCAAAGAGGCTATTAGATATGATAGTACAGATTATATACTAAAACCAGTTAATAAAAATGAATTAATTCAAACTTTGCGGAAAATTACTCAAATGAAAGTAACACAAGAAGAGCGAGAAGCAAAGACAACAGAAATGAAGCAAGCATACCTTGCTAGAAACTTAATATCATTAATCCGAGGTAAGTTTGATGATCAAAATCTAAAATGTATAAAAGAAAATATGAAGTTAACTAAAGCAATTAGATATATAGAAATCACTTTGGATTACTCAGATATAGAAGAATATATTGATTATGATAAGAGGAAGAGGCAAAGAAAACTATATAAAGTATGTAAAGATTTATTGAAAGATGATAAGGATCATTGTGTATTTGATGTGTCTGCTGAAGAAAATGTCTATGATGTGGGAATACTTTATTGTGAATATATGGCTAAGGATAAAGAAATGGACGAAAGTGAATATTTAAGTTTACTTGCAGATGAAATACAGAATTCAATAGAAGTACCAATTGTTATGTTTGTAGGTAAAAAAGTAGAAGATATATCGAATATAACTAAATCATATAATTCAGTTAATGTTTTAAGGACATTTCAGGGCTTCCGAAAGGAAAAGAGAGTTTATTATTATGAGGATGAAGTACAGGTAAGTAGTGGAAACGTCGTTATATATAAGAAAAGTTTAGACAAACTTATTTCCGCTGTTGAACACAATAATAACGCTGAAATAACTAAGTCTGTAAATGGGTTTTATAAAGAAATGAAAGAAATGGGCGCAACTGAAGAAATTATGATGCTAAACATAAACTATGTGTTATTCCAATTGATTCATTTAGCTACCAAACAAGATAATGAGATAAATCAATCAGAAATAATGAGGATAATAGGTCAGACTTCACATAAGAAAGGAATAAAAAGAGGAAGCAAAGAGCATTTGACAAGGCTAACCTATGAATATGCAGAATATTTAGCTCAACTTCGTAGTAAATCATCTAAAGGTGTTTTAGACAATGTATTAAAAGAGATTGAAGATAACTATGATCAGAACCTCACACTAAAAGATTTAGGTGAAAAGTATTATATAAACAGTGCTTATTTAGGACAAATATTTAGAAAGAAATTTGGAAAGTCTTTTAATGATTATTTAGCAAAATATCGAATGGAGAAAGCAGCTTCATTACTAGTTAATACAAACAAGAAAATAATAACAATAGCAGAAAAAGTAGGTTACCAAGATGTGGATTATTTTGTAAACAGATTTGTTTTAGCAAAAGGTTGTACACCGACAAAGTATAGAAAAAGAGCAAATGTAGCTGTTTAAGCTACTAGAACAATATGAATTTTTAAATAAGATACTCTAATAGTTATAGAAGGTTTTATACATTATTACTATAACTATTAGGATATCTTTTGTTAAGTAAATAAACAAATTATAAACATTTACTATAATCACTCGGGTGATTGTCTATAATTTGTCGGGTTATACTAAAAGGAATTACTGCTATACTAGATATATAAAAGAAGGAGGTACATATATGAAACCAAGAAAACTTACAGCGTTACTATTAATTTTAGCATTTGTAACATTCACATTAATTGGTTGCGGTGGGGACGAGGATGTTGAAGCAGACAAAGATACTTCTGTAGAGACAAGTGATACAGCCGGCACAGACACAGATGATGA
>CAZXSM010000008.1:0-18955 GCA_964643255.1 uncultured Lachnospiraceae bacterium | reverse complement strand
TGATGAAGAAGATGTAGCTAGTGGAGAAGTCAAAGAATTTACAGCTTTCTTTGCAGTGCCTGGAGATGAAATTAACCAAGAAAATGATGTTAGAGAAATAATAGCAGAAAAAATAGGTGCTAAAGTAGAAGAAACTTGGCTAACAGGACAGACTGCAGAAGAGGCAGTTGGTGTTATTATTGCAGGTGGAGAATACCCTGACTTTATTGATGGCGGAGACGGAATGGCACAGTTATATGATGCAGGTGCATTAGTTGCTTTGGATGATTATATAGATGATTATCCTAACATTAAGAATTTCTTCTCAGAATATGAGTGGGATACTCTTCGTCAAGATGATGGCAAGATTTATTGGATTAACGCATTTGGTAACATTCATGGTGAAGAAAGAGCAACAACTCATAATGACGAAGCATTTTGGGTACAAACAAGAGTATTAGAATGGGCAGATTATCCAGAAATAAGAACTCTTGATCAGTATTTCGAATTACTTGAAACATATAATGCTGAAAACCCAACTCTAGTAGTTGATGGTGAAGAATTAGACAACATTCCATTTTCTATGCTTTGTGAAGACTGGCGTTACTTTGTTCTAGAGAATCCAGCATTATTCTTAGATGGTTATCCAAATGATGGTTCTGTTGCAGTAGATCCAGATGGACCAACAGTAATTGATTACAACTCAACACCTACAGCAAAAGAATATTATGGTATATTAAACAGAGAATGGGGTAAAGGAAACATTATAGACTTAGAATCCTTTACACAAACTTATGATGAATATATTGCTAAGCTTTCAACGGGCCGCGTACTTGGTATGTGTGACCAATGGTGGAACTTTGCATATTCAGTTAATGACTCATTAACTCAACAAGGATTAGAAGAACAAGGATGTAACTATATTCCTCTACCAATAACTATAAGCGAAGATATTGAAAACCAATGGCATACTTCAGGTGGTACACTAAACGTAGCTAGTGGTATTGGAATTACAACTAGTTGTGAAGATGTAGAAGGTGCAATGCAGTTTATCAATGATTTACTTGATCAAGAAATTCATGACCTACGTATGTGGGGTGTTGAAGGAGAAGATTACTTAGTAGATGAAGATGGAATATATTACCGTACAGAGGAACAAAGATTCCAATCATCAGACGAAGCTTATAAAGCATCACATTTTTGTAATTATTCATACTTCCCACAATGGAGTGGAACAAGTGTAGATGAAATTAATGCTATGTCACCAAGTGAACAACCAGGTGAATTCTATGATGGACTACCTATCGACGTTAAAAACTGTTTTGATGCATATGGTATTGAAACTTACGTAGAAATGATAGGAACCAACGAAGCTCCAGGACCTTGGTATCCAATGTACTCACATTCAAACAATATGACTACAAGTACTCCAGGAGGTTTAGCTTGGAACAAGTTAGTAGAAGCTAAACATCAATATCTCCCTAGAATAATAATGGCAGATGATTATGATGCTGCATGGGATGAGTGGATGGGTATTTATTCTGATTGTAAACCAGAAGATTTTGTAGCAGAAATGCAAGAAGAATTAGATCGCAGAATGGAAGTATTTGAAGCATATCAATAATTGTTTTAAACAAGAAATGCCATATTAAAACATCTATAAGCAGACAGATGAGCAATTGTCTGTCTGCTTTTTTAAATTCAATTTTTCAATAGAAATGCATAAAGTTAATAAATAGATGTATTTAATATAAAATAAAAAATGCCATAGTTATGAATATTTAATGAAATTCAACTATCGAAAAGGAGTATATTATGGCTCTAAAGAATAAACGCAAACTAAAAAAGAAAAAGAAAACAAAAATTACATGGGCTGAGATTAAAAGGCAAAAGGTATTAATTATTTGGTCTCTTATATTTGTTGCTTATGGTATAGTTTTCAACTATGTACCTTTAGTTGGTTGGTTAATGGGTTTCCAAGATTACAAACCTAAAGATGGCCTATTTGGATCAAAGTTTGTAGGCCTAGATGTTTTCAAGAAATTATTTGGAGACAAGACATTTATACAAACAATACGTAATACCTTTGCAATGGGTGCCCTTAATTTAATAGCAACTACATTGACAGCTATAATATTTGCAATATTAATAAATGAAATAAATAATAAAAGAGCAAAAAAATCAGTACAAACAATATCATATTTACCTCACTTTTTATCATGGGTAATTGTGGCTGGTCTTTTACATAACTCATTAGCTGTTTCCGGTATAGTTAACGAACTATTAATAAAATTTGGTTTTATTGATCAAGCAATTAATTTCTTTGCTCACCCTGAATATTTTTGGGGAATTGTAGCATTTGCAAATGTCTGGAAGGAAACAGGATGGAATGCCATTGTTTATTTGGCAGCAATTACTGGTATAGATCCAAGCCTTTACGAGGCTGCAGAAATTGATGGTGCTGGTAGATGGGGCAAAATGCGTCATATAACACTTCCGGGAATGATGCCAACAATTAATGTATTATTAATATTAAACTTAGGAAATGTTATAAATGCAGGATTTGAATTGCAATATTTACTTAGTAATGGTTTAATAATGGACGTTGCTCAGACAATTGATATCTATGTTTTAAACTGGGGAATTAGTCAAGGTGATTATTCCTTAGGTACAGCAGCAGGTATTTTCAAGAGTGTAGTTAGTATTGCCTTAATTTCAATTGCAAATATAATTGCAAAACGTAATAATCAAGAAAGATTATTTTAATTAGGAGGTGGAAGAGTGATGCGAATTAAAAAAGGTGATATAAATAAAAGTACAAAGAAAACAAAACTTGCAGATAGATTATTTTACATATTTAATTTTCTTTTTATGGCTTCAGTATTAATAATAACTCTATATCCAATATTAAATACCTTAGCACTTTCATTTAATGATGGAACAGATGCACTTCGTGGAGGAGTATATATATTTCCTAGAAAATGGACTTTAAAAAATTATACAACGGTACTTCAAAAAGAGAGTATACTTTTAGGTGCAAAAAACACAGTGCTTCGTACTGTTATAGGTACTGCAGTAGCAGTAACTGCAAATGGAATTTTAGCATTTATACTTAGTAGGAAACGCTTTTTGTTTAAGCGTCAGTTATCATTATTTTGGGTAATTACTATGTATGTAAATGGCGGAATGATTCCAACTTTCATATTATATAGAAATTTAGGTTTAACAAATACCTTTTATGTATATGTTGTACCAGGTATTGTAAGTGTTTTTAACATTATAGTTATGAGAACCTTTATGAATGGGATACCAGATAGTTATGAAGAGTCAGCAATGATGGACGGAGCAGGGTATACGACTATATTTGTAAAGATAATAACACCCTTATGCAAGCCTGTATATGCAACTATAACCTTGTTTGTAGCAGTTGGGCACTGGAACTCATGGTTTGATACCATGTTATACAACCGAATGAGCCTTGAATACACAACTTTGCAATATGAATTAATGAAATTATTATCTTCAGTAACTAATCAAAGTCAATCAGTTGAATCAATGAAATATGCTGTGGGTACTGTTACACCAACTACTGTTAGGGCAGCGGCAACAATACTTACAATTATCCCTATAATAATGTTATATCCATTTTTACAAAAATATTTTGTTAAAGGTTTAAGTATGGGTGGAGTTAAAGGATAATAATTATAAAAAAGCATATAATAAAGAAAATAAGCTTAAGAGAAAAGAAAAATATAAATAAGAATAAAAGGTAAAATAATAGGTAATAAAATACAAAGAATATAAAATGAAAAACAAGATTTAAAGAAAACAAAATTAATAAATAAGATCAAAAGAAAATAATGATAAAGACACATATAAATTTGACAGAAAAACCAATATGAAATACTGGAAGGACTGATTATGATTATGAAGAGAGAATATAGAAATTTATTTGCAGAGCTTGGCATTCCTGAAAAAGAAATATATGACAGAGTTAATGATACTTTCCATGAGATTTTTTATGGTAAGGATGCATTTTATCACTCAGTTGGTGATGATATGGGATATCTAGAGGATACAGGAAATCATGATGTCAGAACTGAAGGTATGTCATATGGAATGATGATGTGTGTCCAACTAGACCATAAGAAAGAATTTGATGCTATTTGGAAATGGGCAAAAACATATATGTATATGGAAGAGGGTAAACATAAGGGCTATTTTGCATGGTCAGTTAGCCCTGAAGGTAAGAAAAATGCTTATGGGCCTGCTCCAGATGGTGAAGAGTTCTTCGCTATGGCCTTGTTCTTTGCCTCACACAGGTGGGGAGACGGCGAAGGAATATTTAATTATTCTAAAGAAGCACAAGAACTTTTACATACTTGTATACACAAGGGAGAAGATGGTGTTGGCCATCCTATGTGGGATCCAGAATATAAATTAATCAGATTTATTCCTGAAATGGAAATGACAGATCCTTCATATCATTTACCCCATTTTTATGAATTATTTGCTTTATGGGCAAAAGAAGAAGATAGACCATTTTGGGAAGATGCTACAATTGCAAGTCGGGAATATCTAAAGAAAGCATGTCACCCAGAAACTGGATTAAGTCCAGAATATAGTTATTATGACGGTAGACCATATAGTGAGAAGCAAGAAATATTTGGAAGACATGATTGGTATTATAGCGATTCATATAGAACAATTGCCAATATTGCTTTAGATTATGAATGGTATGCAAAGTATTGGGACGAGGGAAATGAATGGCATGTAGAAACAGCAGACAACTTACAAAACTTTTTCTGTAATACAGTAAAAGATAATCCGAGGGCAGTATATACTATAGATGGAAAAGTTTTGGATAAGGAATCTCTACATCCAGTAGCAATAACCGCTACCAATGCACAAGCATCCATTGCAGCACAAGGAAAATATGCTAAGCAATGTGTGGAAGAATTTTGGAACACACCTCTTAGAACAGGCGATAGACGTTATTATGACAATTGTCTGTATATGTTTGCAATGCTAGCACTCAGTGGAAAGTATAGAATATGGTAGATCATCTATTGATGTAGATATTCTATCCCTCCTATATAAATGAGAAGGCTATAACAAGGTAAATTGTATATATAGTACCTTGACAATTTAATGGAAAAGAAGTTTATCTAGAGAATGATCAGATATCAATAATTTGAAAGTATTTCTTGATTTTTCTCTACATAACACATAAAATATAAATAGGTAACAATAATATTGACAAGTTTAAAAAATTGTAGTATATTTAAACTAAATTAATTAGTTTAGTAACTAAACAAATAGGAGGAATTAATAATGGCATATTTTAAAGATATTGGTAAAATTGAGTATGAAGGACCTACAAGTAAAAATCCATTAGCATTTAAATATTACAATCCAGAAGAGGTTGTAATGGGTAAAACTATGGAAGAACAGTTAAGATTTGCGATGTCTTGGTGGCACACATTCACATATATGGGTGAAGACCAATTCGGAGTAGGAACTATGTTTAGAGAATGGGATAAACATGATGACCCTATGAAAGTAGCAAAAGAAAGAGTATATGCAGCTTTTGAATTTATGGAAAAAATGCAAATTCCATTTTTCTGTTTCCACGATGTAGATATTGCACCAGAAGGTAAAGATCTTGCTGAAACTCATGCAAATCTAGATGAAGTTGTAGCAGTTATAAAAGAAGAAATGGACAGAACAGGTATTAAATGTTTATGGGGAACAACCAATGCATTTTCACATCCTCGTTTTGTTAACGGTGCAGGTACATCTAACAACGCAACAGTATTTGCTTATGCTGCAGCTCAAATCAAAAAAGCCATGGAACTTACTAAAGAACTTGGCGGAGAAAACTATGTATTCTGGGGCGGTAGAGAAGGTTATGAAACTCTATTAAACACAGATATGAAGATAGAATTAGATAATTATGCAAGACTTCTTAGAATGGCTTGCGATTATGCTGATGAAATCGGATTTACAGGACAGTTTCTAATTGAACCAAAGCCTAAAGAGCCAACTAAACATCAATATGATACAGATGCTGCGACAGTTTTGGCTTTCCTTAGAACTTATGGCCTAGAAGATAGATTCAAAATGAATATTGAAGCTAACCATGCTACACTTGCTATGCATACATTCCAACATGAACTACATTATTGTAGAATTAATGGAGTACTTGGTAGTGTAGATGCTAACCAAGGTGATTATCTATTAGGTTGGGACACAGATCAATTCCCAACAAATGTTTATGATACTACTTTAGCTATGTATGAAATACTTCTAGATGGTGGATTTACTAAAGGTGGATTAAACTTTGACTCTAAAGTTAGAAGACCATCATTTGATGATGTAGATTTATTCCATTCATATATAGTAGGTATGGATACATTTGCAAGAGGATTAAAAGTTGCTGCTAAGTTATTAGAAGATAAAGTGTTTGAAAACTTCAAAGAAGAAAAATATGCAAGCTACAATGAAGGTATTGGTAAAGATATTGTAGAAGGTAAAGTTGGATTTGAAGAACTAGAAGCTTATGCTCTAGAAAATGGTACAACTCCTAATAGTTCAGGTAGACAAGAATATCTAGAAGGAATTTTAAACCAGTATATTTTAGAAACAAAATAAATATATTAAATTAAAATTAAAGGATTGTGTTTTCTCATGAAACCACAATCCTTTATGCTAGGTTAAAGTAGTTTAGAATGGAGGAATGTTTATATGTTATATATTGGTGTGGATTTAGGAACATCATCCATAAAGTTATTACTGATGGATGAACTTGGTGACATTAAGAAAATTGTATCTAAAGAATATCCGATTTATTATCCTAAAACTGGCTGGTCAGAGCAAAATCCAGAAGATTGGTATGATGGATTTGTTGAAGGCATGAAAGAATTACTAGAAGATCAAGACGGATCTAAAGTAGATGGCATTAGTTTTAGTGGACAAATGCATGGAATGGTTATATTAGACGAGAATGATGAAGTAATTAGGCCTGCTATTTTGTGGAATGATGGTAGAACACAAGAAGAGTGCGATTACTTAAATGAAGAAATAGGTCAGGATAAGCTATCTTCTTATACTGGTAACATGGCATTAACTGGTTTTACAGCACCTAAATTGCTGTGGGTAAAGAAGCATGAACCAGAAAATTTCAAGAAAATTAAAAAGGTAATGCTTCCTAAAGATTATGTTGAATTTAAGTTGTCTGGAAAATACTCAACAGATGTTTCAGATGCTTCTGGTACCTTGTTATTTGATGTTAAAAATAAGCGTTGGTCTAAGGAAATGTTAGACATAGTTGGGCTTACAGAAGAGCAAATGCCAGATGTATATGAAAGTTACGATGTTGTTGGAAATATAAAAGAATCTGTTGCTGAAGCTCTTAATTTAAATCCTAATGCTAAGATAATTGCAGGTGGTGGAGACCAAGCAGTTGCAGCTGTTGGAACAGGTACAGTTGGACATGGTATGTGTAATGTTTCACTTGGTACTTCTGGAGTAGTGTTTGTTGCAAGTCAAGAATATAGCCAAATAGAAGACAATGCACTTCATATGTTTGCTCATGCAGATGGAAAGTATCACTTTATGGGTGTTACCCTTGCAGCGGCAGCTTCTAATGAATGGTGGATGAAGAATGTCCTTGAGAGTAGCGATTATAACGGAGAACAAGAAGGATTTACTAAACTTGGTGACAACAATGTATACTACCTACCATACCTAATGGGAGAAAGAACACCTTATAATAATCCTAATGCAAAAGGTTGCTTTATAGGTATGACTATGGAAACAAGTAGAGCAGATATGACCGGAGCAGTGCTAGAGGGTGTAGCTTTTTCATTAAGAGATTCTCTTGAAATTATTAGGGAAAATGGTGTAGAAGTTAATAAAATTCGTATTAATGGTGGCGGAGCAAAGAGTAAACTTTGGTGTCAAATAATAGCTAATGTGTTTGATGTAGAAGTTAACAAAATTAATACTGAAGAAGGACCAGCTTTTGGAGCAGCAATCCTTGCTACTGTAGGATGTGGAAAATATGACACTGTACAAGAGGCTACTTCTAAGTTGATACAGGTAATAGAAACTATTAAGCCAGAGAAAGATATTGTAGACAAGTATGATGATAAATATGAAATATATCACGATTTGTATCCTACTTTAAAGGATACCTTTGATAAGATTAGCGCTCATACTTCTAATTAGTTACAATATATTTAATGACAATATAATTATTCTTCAAAACTCTTTCTGATTTGGACTTATGTTAAATATCTTATTCAGAAAGAGTTTTAAGTTATTTTATTAAACCTAACTTCTATTGGCAAAACCTAAGTTTGTCAATTGTTTAATAAAGAAAAAGGGAAAGGTATTAAAGGTGTTAGAATATGAAATTATCAGCACTATTTAGTGATGGGATGATACTACAAAGGGAAGAGATAAATAAATTGTGGGGGTATATAAATCCAAATCAAGTGGTAAATGGAAGTATTGGGGGAAAACGTTTTTCCACCACAGCCAATAATAGTGGTTATTTTGAATTAGATTTACCAAACTTACCAGTTGGTGGTCCCTATACACTTAATATCCTTGCTGATGATCAAGTAACAATAAATAATGTAATGGTAGGAGATGTTTTCTTATTAGGTGGTCAGTCAAATATGGAATTACCTATAAATAGAACATTAGAACTTTACCGAGATGAAATTAAAGACACCTTTGAACCTGATATTCGATTATTTGAAGTTCCTAAAGAATATAGTTTTCAAAAGGAAAGAGAAGAAATATATAACGGCCGATGGATCCAGGCTTGTGGAGATGATCTTTTAGAATTTAGTGCTGCAGCTTTCTTTACTGCTAAAGAGATAAAGAACACCTATAATATACCAATTGGATTTATACAAACTGCAGTAGGTGGAACACCAGCTAAGGCGTGGTGTAGTGAAGATACAATAAATAAAATGAAATTGTATACAGATGAGCTAGAGCAATGCAAGGTCCCAGGTTATCCGGAAAAAGTAGAAGAAATGGATAGTATAAGAGAACAAGACTGGTTAAGAAGAGCTAATGAAGCCTTTAATAAACAAGCACAGAAAAAGGAAATTGTGAAAATTCCTGGTTTATGGAATAAGAATGAATTAGAAGGTTTTCATGGAGCTATAAGACTAACTAAAGAATTTAACTTGTCAAAGGAAGATTCTATAAAGGACTTGGAACTAGTATTTGGTGCAGTTATTGATGCAGACAAAGTCTATATCAATGGTTCTTACATAGGAGAAACAGGATATAGATATCCACCTAGATATTACTCTATACCACAAGGTGTATTAAAAGAAGGTAAGAATGTAATAGAGGTTCAAATGCTTGTTTTTCGTGATACTGGTGGGTTTATGCCAGGTAAACAATATGGTTTACGAACTAAGTATGCCAGTGAATTGTTACATGATTTATCTGGAGATTGGACCTATGAAATTATGAAAGAAATGGAAGTTTTGCCTGATAGCACATTCTTTACATACAAAGCAACAGGTTTATATAAGGGAATGCTTTCACCTGTTCGTAAGTGGAATATAAGTGGTTTTCTCTATTATCAAGGAGAATCAAACATAGGAAATTCTGAAACTTATAGTCAAGAAATGAAGTCACTAATAGGTGATTGGCGAAAACTATGGAAGCAAAATGAACTTCCCTTTATATTTGTCCAGCTCGCTGGCTTTTGTGATGGAGATTTAACAAACCAAGGAACAGACTGGTCTGTATTAAGAGAAAAGCAAGAAGAAACCCTTGACGTGGCAAATACAGCTATGGTAGTAACTTATGACATTGGAGAATACAATGATTTGCATCCAATGAATAAGAAGACTTTGGGTAAAAGACTTGCTCTTGCTATAGGTAATTTAATCTATAAAGAAGATATAGTGGCATCTGGTCCAAGGGCAATAGAATTAAATATAGATAAAAAGGGCCAAGTAAGTGTCAGGTTTACAAATGTTGGAAGTGGTTTGTTGGCGAAAAATTCTAAGGAAGACAATGAAATTTATTGTGTAGAGTTAATGGATGATAATGGAGATTATAATGAGGCAAAATCATTTGTTAAAAATAATGAGCTTGTAGTGTATTCAGAAAATATAAATAATCCACAAGGAATACGTTATGCTTGGAAGAACTATCCAGCTCATGCTAATCTCTATAATAAGGAAGGCCTACCGGCACTGCCTTTTAGAAGAGAATGGGGTTGAAAATGAAAATAGATAAAAATAATAGTAAGTTTGAATTAGTAAAAGATAAGCAAGTAGCTAAAATTTTAGTTGAAGCTGACGAGTATGAAGGGGTAAGAATGATTGCTGATAAATCAGCTAACGATATAGAAATGGTAACAGGAATTTTGCCAGAAATTATATCAGAAAAACCTGAACAATGCAAGAATATACTTGTATATGCAACAATTGGAAAGAGTAAGATTTTAGAACAACTTGAAGAGGAAAACAAGCTTTCCCTTGAAAATGTTAAAGACAAAAGAGAAGTATTTGGAATTAAATTAATTCATCAACCTTTTCAAGGTATTGAAAACATGCTTTTAATATATGGAAGTGAAAAAAGAGGGACTATATATGGAATATTCACCTTATCAGAGATAATTGGAGTAAGTCCTTTAGTTTATTGGGGAGATGTAAAGCCAGTACATAGGGATGAATTAATTTTAGGTAAGGAAATAGAGCAAATATCCAAAGAACCATCAGTTAAATACAGAGGATTTTTTATAAATGATGAATGGCCCTGTTTCGGGAACTGGACATTTGATCATTTTGATGGGTTCACTTCTGAAATGTATGATAAAGTATTTGAACTTCTATTACGTCTAAAAGGGAATTATCTTTGGCCTGCAATGTGGACATCTTCATTTGCCCTTGATGGTCCAGGTGAAGAAAATTCTAAGTTAGCTGATCTATATGGTGTTATAATTGGAAACTCTCATCATGAACCTTGTCTAAGAGCTAGTGAAGAGTGGGATATATATCGAGGAGAAGACAGTGTCTATGGTAATGAATGGAACTACGTTAGTAATAAAGAAGGTCTACTAAAATATTGGGAAGATGGCCTAAAACGTAGTGGTAAATATGAAAGTATAATAACTGTAGGAATGAGAGGTGAAAGAGACAGTTCAATGGAGGGTACTGAGACCCTACAAGATAATATAGATGTCCTAAAGGATATTATAGAAAACCAAAAGTCTCTAATTGAAGAAAATGTTGAGAAGGATGCACCCCTTCTTCTAGCTATATACAAAGAAGTTGAAGAATATTTTTATGGAGATGATCAAATTTCTGGTTTAAGGGAATGGGATGGTCTTGATGACATTATACTAATGCTATGTGATGACAATTATGGAAACATGAGAACCCTTCCTGATGAAAAAATGCTAGAACATACAGGTGGTTATGGTATGTATTTTCATTTGGATTATCATGGCTCTCCTGTTTCTTACGAGTGGGTCAACTCAACTCCCCTTACTAAAATCTGGGAACAAATGACCCAGTGTTATGAACATGGAGTTAGGGAAGTATGGATGGTAAACGTTGGTGATTTAAAACACAACGAATTTCCATTGTCATACTTTATGGCATTAGCATATGATTTTGACAAATGGGGAACAGATGAAGTTGATAGCCCTCATCAATTTACAAAGGACTGGATAAAATGTCAATTTGAAGACAGGATATCTAAGAAACAATCTGAAATCTTGCAAAAGACTATTACCACAGGTATTAGACTTAACTATTTGCGTAGACCAGAAGCATTAAACTCTCGAGTATACCATCCAGTTCATTATCATGAAGCAGATCGTGTTTTAAGTAAAACAAAAAGTGTGATTGACTCTCTTAACTACTTAAAAACATCTTTACCAGATACTTGTCAACCTGCTTTTCTTAGTATTATTTACTATTCTTTATCAGCTGCAATGAATTTAATACAAATGCAAGTATATGCAGGAAAAAACGAACACTATTCTAGACAAGGTAAAAAGATAGCTAATTTATATAAAGATAAGGTATCTGATGCAATCCAGCAAGATAAAATACTAGGTCAAGAATTTGCTAACTTATTTGATGGCAAGTGGAAGGGTATGGAACTAGCACCTCATATTGGTTTTACTAAGTGGAACGAAGATGGATGTAGATATCCACTACTAATAGAAGTAAAACCTTTTGATAAACCTCGTATGGTTGTATCAAGAAGTGATAAAAAAGAAATATACTTAAAAAACTACGGGGAAAATGAGAAAATATATGTTAAAGACTTCCTATATCCGGGTACAAAGGAAGTATACATAGAAGTAGCAAATGATGGCCTTGCAACCTATACCTGTAGAGTTGATAAAGGAGATTGTTCATGGCTATCTTTAAGTTGGGAAGAAAAAGAAATTCATAATCAAGAGCTTCTTGTAATTACGTGTAATGAAGATGAACTTCCTATAGAGAAAGAAAAATGCACCTTGTTACTTAGTGATGGTGATACAGAAGTAGATGTAATTGTTTATGGTAAAAAGAACAATTATAATAATCTTCCACCTATGACTTTCTACGAAAAAGAAGGCCTTATTGCTGTAAAAGCTAATAATTACTCAAAATTAATAAGTAAAGAAATTGGGGAATTTAAACTTTTAAAGGATTTTGGTAAAACAGGACATGGTCTAAAGGCATTTCCCCTAACAGAAAATTATGATTTAGGTAAGGGTCCAGAGGCTGAATACTTAATAGCAGTTGAGGAAGAAGGTGATTATAATCTTGAAGTTTGGTCTTCTCCATCAAATCCATTATTACCTAAAGGAAGATTAAATTTTGGATACAGAGTAAATAATGAAGATATTAAAAAGATACCTTCCGTACCTGATGATTATCTTGGAGGAGAACCTTCTTGTGAAGAATGGAGTATGGGTGTTTTAAACCAAATACATAAAACTAATACTGAAGTTTATCTTAATAAAGGGCTTAATAAAATAACGTTTTACCCTGTAGATGCAGGCTTTGTATTAGAAGGATTTATAATATTTCAAAGTGACTTACAGCCACTTAAGTCTTACCAAGGTCCAATAGAAAGTTGGCATAGTTAAAACAAGATAAAAGGCGAAAATAATATTTATAAAGGGGGACATATGAAAAAGTATAGTGAAAAAACAAAAGATTCTATTAAAAAACTTAGAAGCAAAATAAACAAGAAAGGTAAGCAAAGAAAAGATCAAATAAAAGATCAGGGAAAAAATAAACAAGGTGGCTCAGGAATATTTTCTACCCTTAGATTTAGACTTGTTATGTCTTTCCTTATACCAATTCTTTGTATTATAATTTTGGGACTAGTTTCTTATAACCAAGCAGCATCTATAATAAGGGGTAATTATGAAGAATCTTATGTTCAGTCTTTAGATTTTGCAGGAAAGTATTTAAAATTAGGATTAGATTCTGTTGAGCAAACCGGAAGAGAATTTATTACACATGGTACTATAAATAGATATTTATCAAATATTTACATAGGGGATACTGATGTAATTGATTTAGCAAACGACCAATCAAGTATAAGAAATGAAATTCATACAAAAGCATCTATAGATCCATTTATAGGAGAAATCTACCTATTAGCAGATCATGTAAATAATATAACAACTTCAAGTGAAACAGCAGAATTTGAACAAGATATCTATGGTCAATATATAGCTACTGATGATGGAGCAACCATAAGTAATAATAAGAATCAAACATTTTGGCTAGCAAAAGATGATTTTCTTGATGAGAAATTCGGAGTTAGTGAAGATTCTTGTGCAGTACGTTTGGTTCGTCATTTTACTAGTAATCAAGGGATTTTAGTTATAGATATAGAATCAAGTGCAATTGAAGATATACTTAATGATTTAGATTTTGGTCAAGAGAGTATTGTTGGTTTTACTACAGAAGATGGAACAGAAATCACTAATATTGGTGAAGAAAGTGAAATGAGCGAAAGCACTGACATTATTTTTACAAGCCAAGAGTTTTTTAATAGTTCTCTAGAATCAGAAGATGTTAGTGGTTCAACTTATGTGAATTATCTTAATGATAGTTATTTATATATGTATTCAAAAATTGGAGATACGGGCACAATGCTATGTGCTTTAATACCAGAGAGTACCATAACTAGTCAAGCAAATTCTATTATGTATGTTACTGTACTTATTGTTATATTTGCATGTGTTATAGCTATTTTAACTGGTTTTTCAACATCTAAGAATATTAACAATACAATTGAAGCAATCATTGATAAACTAAAAAGTGCAGCTGGTGGGGATTTAACAGTAGACTTTGAATCTAAAGGAAAAGAAATGGATGAATTTAAAGTTCTCTCAAATGGAATAAAAACTACATTTGCCAATATGACGGGCTTAATACGAAATGTAGATAACTTAAGTCAAGATGTTTCAGGTTCTTCAATTGAACTAAATCATAATTCCGAAAGCATATTAGTAGCAACAAGAGAAATCTCAACTACTATTGAGGAAATTGAACATGGTGTTACTGAACAAGCAATTGATGCTGAAAACAGTTTAAAACAAATGAGTGTTTTAGCAGAACAAATTGACCAAATACAGGTAATAACAAATGAAATTAAAGGATCTGCTGATAATACTAAAGGCTTAGCACAGGATAGTATAAAAACAGTAGATGATTTAAGTGAGAAATCAAAAGCAACATCAGAGATTACTAATGTAATAGCCACAGATGTAGAAGCCTTGGAAAAATACTCAGAAAACATATCCAGTTTTGTTACTATTATTAATGATATAGCTGAACAAACTAATCTCTTATCTCTGAATGCATCTATAGAAGCAGCAAGGGCAGGGGACGCAGGTAGAGGATTTGCTGTAGTTGCTAGCGAAATACGAAAGTTAGCAGAGCAATCAAAGAATGCAACAGAGGAAATACGTGATATAGTACAGAACATTCAGGATAAAACAAGAGAAACATCATCTGCAGCAAAAAATGCTGAAGAAATTGTTGGCTCACAAGAAGATGCTCTACAAAAGACTGTAGATGCTTTCAATGATATAAATTTACAGATTACCAAATTGTCTAATAATATTAATGATATTACAAGAGGAACAAATGAAATAGAGAAAGCTAAAAATGATACCTTAGGATCAATAGAAAGTATCTCATCAGTATCAGAGGAATCAGCAGCAGCAACAGAAGAAGTAAGTGCAACAATAACTACATTAGTTTCAATTATTGAAAAGCTCAATGACTCTGCTAATGATTTGGCAGATGATAGTAATAGACTTAGAGAATCCATCCAAGAATTTAAAATTGTAAAATTGATTAAAATATAATTTTAATTATCTAGAGTACATTGCTCTAAATTCCGTAGGAGTACATGACTTTTCAATTTTAAACATTCTATTAAATGCTGAAAGGCTAGTAAATCCAGATTGTAGCGCAACTTCAGTTACGCTTATATCAGGTGATATTAATAGTTTTTCAGCATGATTTATTCTTTTTTTAGATAGAAATTTATAAAAGGTTAACCCAGTAAACTGTTTAAAAAGCCTAGAAAAATGATACTTGCTAAAACCTGCTTTATCAGATACCTCATCTAAGGTTAGGTTTTCAGTGCAGTTTTTATTTATATATTTACATATAGAAACGAAGGTATCTACGTATTCAGCGTGTTTTAAATCTCCTACGTCAAAACCTTTTTGATTATCAGCATGGTTTCTGCCTATTATAGTAAACATTTTAACTAACTGGGAATATATTGAAGCTTCAAATAAATAAGAGTTAGAAAAATATTCTTCTTTAATAGATAATATAAGTTTCTTCAGTTTTTTATGTACCTTAGGAAAATCTTCAGGTGTAATTAAAATAGCAGGTGATATCAAAGAAAGTAGAGTTTCAATTTCAGAGATATTTATAATTACTGAACAATCAGCTTGAAATATAATTCTTCTGCCTTCTTCAGGAGCATATAAAGAATGTATAACGCCTGGGCATATAATTAAAATATCATTTTCCCTTAGGTGAATTTCATGGTTACTACAAATAACAGTATAATTATTTTGTATTGGCATTATAATTTCTATAGGTGTATGCCAGTGGGTGGGATAGTCTTCAAATTGTACGTTATCATATAACCTAATATTGGTATCTTGTTTGTAGTTGACTGTTTCGTGTATTCCATCAAGAGTTTCAATCATAAGTTAGCCTCCTGTATATAATAATTTCATCTAAATATAATTAAGAATCTATATGTTTTGTATGTAAGTTGATAGAAAACAAAAAAATATAAGACAAAAAAGTTGCTAGTTAATTATAGGCATATCTTAAGATAAAAGTAAGAAAAAATCAAGTTCTAGCTAAAAACATGGTAATAAACTTCTATATAAAAATAAAAAAGAAGACATGAGGTTACACTAAGGTAAATATGAAAATTTACAAATATAAAAGTAATAAATAGCAATAATTCTTCAACTAAAAACAACAAATTTTTTGTAAAATAGCAATTTTTATTAAGAAAAGAAAGACTTAATTTGCTATGATTATATATAAGTATAAATGTATGTATAAGTAAGATTTATTAATATTTAATATAAAAAGGAGAAAAATTATGGATAGAAAAGAAGCAAGAAGTAAAGCAATTGAACTGGTTTCTCAAATGACTTTAGAAGAGAAGGCAAGCCAATTAAAATATGATGCACCAGCTATAAAAAGACTTGGTATTCCTGCATATAACTGGTGGAATGAAGGTTTACATGGAGTTGCTCGTGCAGGTACAGCAACAAGTTTTCCACAAGCTATAGGACTAGCAGCTACTTTTAATGAGGATTTACTTCATGACGTAGCTGATTGCGTAGCCACAGAAGGAAGAGCAAAGTATAATCAATATAGTGCTAAAGAAGATAGAGATATATATAAGGGCTTAACTTTCTGGTCTCCTAATGTTAATATCTTTCGTGATCCTAGATGGGGAAGGGGACATGAAACTTATGGAGAAGATCCATACCTTACATCAAAACTTGGCGTATCTTTTGTAAAAGGTATGCAAGGTGATGGTGAGGTAATGAAAGCAGCAGCATGTGCCAAACATTATGCAGTCCATTCAGGACCAGAAGAGATACGTCATGAGTTTGATGCTAAGGCTAATCCTAAAGATATGGAAGAAACATATTTTCCAGCATTCGAGGCTTTAGTGAAGGAAGCTGACGTTGAAGCAGTAATGGGAGCTTATAATAGAGTTAATGGCGAGCCAGCATGTGCTAGTGAAACATTAATGCAAGATATATTAAGAGACAAATGGGGATTTGAAGGCCATTATGTATCTGACTGCTGGGCAATTAGAGATTTTCATACCCAACATATGGTTACATCATCAGCAAAAGAATCTGCAGCTATGGCTATTAATACGGGATGTGACTTAAACTGTGGTAATACGTATTTGCATATATTAAATGCATATAAAGATGGTCTTGTTTCTGAAGATAAGATTACTGAGTCAGCTGTTAGGCTATTTACAACAAGATATCTTTTAGGTATGTTTGAAGAAAATGAATTTGATAAGATACCTTATGAAGTAGTAGAAAGTGAAGAACATCTAGAACTAGCTGATCAAGCAACTAAAGAAAGTGTGGTATTGCTGAAAAATGATAATATTCTACCACTAGATCTTGATAAGATAAACACTATAGGTGTTATTGGTCCAAATGCTAATAGTCGTTCTTCATTAATTGGAAACTATCATGGGACATCTTCTAGATATATTACCGTATTAGAAGGAATCCAAGATTATGTACAAGACAAGGCAAGAGTCCTTTATTCAGAAGGAAGTCATCTATATTTGGATAGGGCTGAGAAACTAGGACAGAAAGATGATAGAATTTCAGAAGCTCTTATAGTTGCTGAACATAGTGATGTTGTTATACTATGTGTAGGCCTTGATGAAACCTTAGAAGGTGAAGAAGGAGATACAGGTAATGAGTATGCTTCTGGTGATAAGCCAGATTTACACTTACCAGAATCACAAAGGACCTTAGTAGAGGCATTAGGGAAAACAGATACTCCTGTAATTCTTTGTATGATGACTGGTAGTGCTATGGACTTCAGTTACGCTAAAGAGCATTTCCCAGGAATCTTACAACTATGGTACCCAGGAGCTCGTGGTGGTAAAGCTATAGCAGAAATCTTGTTTGGAGATGTTTCTCCATCAGGTAAACTTCCATTAACTTTTTATGATGGGATAGATGAACTTCCTGAATTTACTGATTATTCAATGGAGGGAAGAACTTATCGTTACTTGACTAAAAAACCTCAATTTCCATTTGGATATGGTTTAACCTACAGTAATGTAGAAGTTACAAATGTATCTACAGAGGACTTAGGTGATAAGCTGAAAGTAACTGCAAGTGTAGAAAACAAAGGAAATGTTGACACAGGAGAAGTTGTTCAAGTTTATATAAAAGATTTAGATTCTAAGTTTGCTCCTCCTCATCCAGTTTTATGTGGTTTTAAACGTATATCAATAAAAAAGGGTGAGATACTAGAGGTAGAGTTGGAAATAGATGAAAGATCATTTACAGTAGTGGATGATAAGGGCAATCGTTTCAAAGATGGAAGCAATTTTAAAATCTATGTTGGATGTAGTCAGCCTGACGAGTGTAGCGTTGAACTAACAGGTCTTGCTCCTATTAGTGTTGAAGTTAATAAATAAAATTATAAGACTATGAAGTAAAATAAATAAAAGCCTATATGGTAAATGGATAATAGAATTAACTATATAGGCTTAAACTATAATGTTTTGTATGTGTAGTCTAGTATAAAGAACACACAATAAAAATTAGGAGGAATATTTATGAATAAACAAGCAGTTAATCCATACTTACCATCATGGGAATATATACCTGATGCAGAGCCTTATGTTTTTGGTGACCGTG
>CAZXSM010000007.1:32500-41448 GCA_964643255.1 uncultured Lachnospiraceae bacterium | reverse complement strand
TTTTACAATTATGATACAAAATTAATAAATATATCTACTAGTGGGTTTGCAAAAAGCATGATTATAGCAATTAAAAGACCATAAATACCAGATGTCTCTGCCATAGCCAGACCAACAAACATAGTACTTCTTATATCATCTGTTGCTTCCGGTTGTCTTGCTATAGATTCTATAGCTGATGAGGCAATCCTTGCCTGTCCAAATGTTGTTAATATACCGTTTAATAATGCAATTGCAGCAGCTATGTGTGCTACACTAATTATTTGCGCTAATCCTTCAAATTCCATGATAAAATCCTCCTATAAATCTCTATTATTATTTTCTAGTTTGTTAATTCTTGTTTCTATGTTACATGTTTTCTATACTTTATACTTCTATTTATTATTTGTCCTAATCTTCTACTGCTCCACTTACATACATTAAACTTATAATCACAAATATATAAGTTTGTAAGAAGCCCATAATTACATCAAAAAAACCATGCATTAATGCTGGAATACCTATTTGTACAAGATATGGTGTAAGTGCATAATAAAGTGTTAAAATAATTGTACCTGCAAGTACATTACCAAACAACCTAAAACTTAGGGATACAGGTTTAGAAAGTTCACCAATAAGATTCATTGGGAAAAATATAATATTTGGTTCAAAAAGAGACTTTAAATAATCAGTTTTTCGATATTTGATTCCCATAAAAACCATAATTACAAAGCTAGCTAAAGCTAGGGCAAATGTAGTAGCCCAGTCAGCTGTTGGGGCTCTTAGCCCAAAAGTTGAAAATAAGCTTGATGAAATAATAAACATAAACACCATAAAGAACCAAGGTGCTATACCTGCATATTTTTCACCTACAGAATTTACAACAAAGTTGTCAAAAGCTTCTATAATAGCTTCTACTATATTTTGAAATCCTTTAGGTACAACTTTGAATTTCTTAAGCTGAGAACGTGCAATTATTGCAAGTACAATCAAAATACCCATAACAATCCATGTGTTAACTATAGTTTCAGTTATCCAAATTTCAATACCTGCAATCTCTACAACTCCATAATTTTTTACACTTATCATTAAATTATCACCTTCTTTGCTTTATTTGCTTGTTTACTTATTTTCAGATTTTAAATCTTCTATTTCGGATTTCAAGCTTTCTATTTCTGCTTTCATCTTTTCTAGGTCTTCTTTATCTTCTAATTTTTCTGACTGAGAAATATTCTCTTGGAAATTTTCTAAGACCTGGTCATCTGAACTTTCTGTTTTTTGAAACTCTTCTTCTGGGATTTTTGTATCTGTTTTTTTCATTTTATAGTTTGCAATATATACAGATGGATGGAAGGCAACTATTCCTACCACAACACCCCATAAACTAACTTGTGGTACAAGAGCTCCAATTATTAAGACAAGAGCTGAAAGCAAAAACCTAAACAGTTGTTGGACGCCAACATGTTTTTTAGCCTGTTTTTTTTCCATACTAATTGCCCTATCAACTGTGCGTTGTATCAATAAAATTTTAATTATACTTGTAATAGCTCCTAATAAAACTCCAAAGAAAAATGGTAAAAATTCTAAAGAGCGATAATAAATTATCGAACCTAATATGCTCAATAAAGCAATCACTATTACTGATCTTATCATTCTTTTTACTAAATCATCTAACTTCATATATATCCTCTTCTAAATACCTGTAGGCTATTGACTTGTTTGTTTACACGATTTTTATAAGCTAAATAAATTTCTTATAGCAGCTCCCGCCCCAAGCAATGAACAAATTAATAATAACCATGGTGACGTATTTAATAAATTATCTAGAAACTTTCCAACAAAAACACCAACCATAACTGTTGCCGCCATAGTAATACCTAATTGTGTTATATATCCTATAGATTGTAAAGCTCCACTGTTTTTCTTGGGTTTTTCATCTTTCTCAGTTTGTTTGTAATTATTTGTATCAGTATTCTTGTTATCCTTATTAGAGTCTTTATTTATATTAATCACTCCTTAGCTATCATTAATTACACCAAATGCCTATTAGATAATCTATACATTACTTTATTCAATTGCGTATATATTAGTATGCTCTAAGATTAGTTTTTTCATAATTAAATATCACGAATTCATATATATAAATATATATCATTTATAATAATGTTATTAAGAATTTGCTAAAACCTTTTCAAAGTAGTTTTATCATATCTATTTGGTATTAGCAGTAAGGATAAATGTATTTTTATAATTAAGAATGTATAAAGATAATGGTGGTTAATTATTTCACCACATTTAATATCGCACAAAACAAATCCCTTAATATGGTTTCTTATATTATAATAATACATATACATACACTTTTTCAAGTCTTTTTTCCACATTAGTAATTTTTTTATATTTCCTACCAAATTGTCAGTTTTTTATTATTTTTATTGCACATAATTTTGTTGGCCTTAGATATTTTCTATATATATGACTATTACTGGGTTAATAAAAAGCTATCTTCTAGACATAATGCGCCATATCCCAGTATAGGATTAGGATAGACTTGTTCAATTGGAAGTCGCCTAGCACCCGCTATAAGATATGCTCTAACTTTTTCTCCATACATATAAGGGTCGTTTCCCCTAGTTATCCCCCATTCCATCAGTAGAGCAACACTTCCTGTCACAAAAGGAGTAGCCATTGAAGTCCCTGATCTTGTTGTATATCCACCACTTGGAGCACAGGATGTTATATTTACTCCCGGAGCTACAATATCTGGTTTTACATATCTAGCCCCTCTAGGGTATCCCCTTCCTGAAAAGTATGCAAGACTGCCAAGCTCCGGATCGTAAGCCCCAACACTTATTGCCCTGAGGGCTGTAGAGGGTATCGTTAAGGTGGTTTCCTCTGTAGCTCGCGTAAATCGTGTGTCTGGACTTACTATACCTCCTGAAGGAAGCCACATATCATAGTTTCCAACAGTAATATTATTGGGAGTAAGCTCTATCATCCACAAACCCGATTCTACATAATTTGTCCTTGGAATAAATTCTATAAATATCTGTTCCTGTGGATTATAAGGGGTGGGCTCTCCATAGTAAAGATATATCTCTGTTGGCCCTATAGTAAATTGTTGGGTTCCCAGTCTTCTTGGAATTGGTCCGACTCTTGTACCTCCTGGTGATATAATAGTAATATCAAATTGATCATGGAAGTTTTTCCATATTTGAAGATTAAAAGAAAATTGGTATTGGCCTACAGCAAGTTCGATAGTTTGAACTGTATTAGTTAAAATTCCTCCAATATGTTTACCTGCCGTTCCTTCATTTCCAGTACCTATAACAATACTACTTCTTGCCATACTCGATACATCATCAATATATCTTTCTAATATGGAATTCCCATTGTGACTACCATAGTTATTTCCAAAACTCAAGTTAATAACAATGGGCATATTATATTCAAAAGCTCTTTTTATACAAAAATCAATAGCTTCCATTAATCTAGTGGTAGTTGGAAATGAATCACCTATTGTCGTTCCAAGTTTAACCACTATAAGATTACTCTCAGATGCAACTCCTCTGAATAGGCCATTACTGGCTCTTCCATTACCTGCTGCTATTCCTGCTACATGGGTACCATGACCTGATATATCTACACTTGGAAGGATTTCCATTCTTCCTATATTATCTGACGCTGCTAATGCATCATTAATTTGTTCAGAATTATATAGGCTTCCAAAAATATAACCTTGTGGAGGATTTCCCGGAATTGTTTGGTCCCATAAGTCTAATATCCTAGTGGTTCCATTTTCCAATATAAAGTCTGGATGGGCATAATCAATTCCCGAATCAATAATAGCCACTATCACTCCTCTTCCAAACAAATCAAACTGTGGAGTTTGAAGAGGATTAATACAAGAAGCTAACCTTCCAATATTTGCTTCATAAAACATTCTATTTGGTTTCTCAATAAATTCAATCTGAGGATGGTTTTCTAATTCTTCAATAAGAAATTCACTGATAATAACTATCGCATATTGATTCAAAAGAGGAACAACAGTCATATTAATTTCCTCAGCAACATCAATGATGTCTCCATTATATTTGACAATTAGTTCCCATTCCATGGTTTCTGGAATATATCCCACATCTAAGTTTAAAGACCTTTCTCTAACATTTTCATTAACATCTAAAGCTAAGTTTAATTCACTATCAGCTTTGCCAGATGGCATATAATACTCCTTTATAAGACTTTGCCTTGATATTTTCCTGGCATCGCCTTATTAATTAACTTATTATATTTATATGCCATATCCCGATTGTTTTGTCTAATTTAAAAATAAAGTTATAATTTACCTCTAAAAACAAAAAAGTTGGTATGAGTCTTTACTGTTAATAAGATTTCTACCAACTTTTATATATTTTAATAAATGATTTTTAAAATATTACAAGTAATTCTTAGATACAAAAGAAGCCAGGCCAACAATAATGTCCTCCACCACAACAAAAGTTTAAACATAGATTAGCAAGACAAAGTCTCTGACAACAATCTGCTTGTGACATTCCCGTATTAGAATATGGGCTTCGCCTACTTTCATACCAACTGCCACCATACTCAATTTGATCAACAAGGTTTTGATAATTTGCATTAGCAGGTTCCATTTGTGCTGCCCTTTTAGCATGTTCAAGTGCAAGTGCATTATTACCAGCTCCATAATTGGCTAGACCACTAAAATAATACCATTTAGCGTTTCGGTCTTCTTGTTTTATATTTTCTAATACATTAAGAGCTTCATTATAACGTCTAGCATTTATGTAATTTGCTGCGGATTGCATGTACATGTCACTTTCGCTAGTATAAGTTTGTTGTTGTCTTTGTTGCCCGCCTCCATATCCTCCAAATCCCCATCCCCAGAAGTCACCAAAGTCACCAAAATCACCATAAGGATTGCCACCTGAACCTTGATTACCATAAGTGTTGGAGCCTTTAGCACCGCCAGATTTTTCATACATAATTTGTTCATATGCTGCTTGAATTTCTTTAAACTTTTCTTCTGCTTGGTCTTTATTGGGATTGTTCACATTAGAATCAGGATGGTATTTACGGCTTAAACGTCTATATGCTTTTTTTATATCATCTTCAGATGCATCTCTTGAAACACCTAATACCTTATATGGATCATTCATCTTTTTGTACCTGCTCTTCTTCTCTTTTTGCCTTAATTATCTCGTAACTAGTCCAAACTCCAGAATATAGAATGTTACGCAAAATCTCTGCATGAGAAATTATTGGAAGCAACTCGAATTCCTTTGAACACTCTGCCATCATCATTGTTAGTAATTTAAAACTCTTGTCCTCAAAATCAGGTTTATTATAATGGTTTCTTAAAGGATTATAGTTATCCTTTTTTATATCATCTTCAATATCTTCATAAGCATCCATTATATATACAAACTTACCTAAGTAAAAACCTATTTTTCGTAAGCTTTGTTCCCACACATCTTCTTTAGGCACAAAAACTTCAGCCATAACATTTCCAAACATTCCTGCCATAATATCTATATCTTTTTCTTTATTAATCTCTTTTTGTCTGAATTCTTTGAACAAAGCATCTATTTTTCTTATCTTTTTACTATAATTAGACTTGATGTCCCTACATTTGGATTCAAGTAGTTTAGAATATGCTAGCTTTATATACTCATTATCGTCAATCCAGTCATCCTTACTCTTATAATAGGCTAATATAATGCTCATATCTGCTACATATTCTGTAAACTCATTAATTCTTGCAGGCTTCTTTTTAACAGGATTGGCTATACACTTTATGCCTTTTATACCAGTTTTAGGCTCATAAAGCCCGGTTAAAAGTATAACTAGAAAAGTCATATCATAAGATAGAGATAATTGTCCTGTTTTTTTGTATTTTGCTTTAAGCACTCTACATAGACCGCAATAATAAGAGTGATAAATATCATATTCGCGATATTTTAGTTCACCCTTATTAACAGTAATATAACCATACATTTTATCATTACTCCTTAAGCATATTAGCTTTTCCTGACAAATTTAGTTTTACATTTAGGACAAGTAATTTCTATTTTTCCTTTACCTCTAGGTACCCTAATTTTTTGCTTACAATTTGGACACTTGAAAAACTTATGTGTCTTTCTTTGTTTGAACCGTTTTTTAATTACTCTAAACCAATTTCTGATTCCTTCTGTTCTAGATAAAAACTTTTGATTTTGACTATAACGCTTGTTTATTTTCTTTGAAAAAACACGCACATAAGCATAAATAAACATTACTGTACCAAGTATATTAATTGGAAGTCCAACTATACCCAAAAAGTTAGAAATTATTATTAGTATAAGTCCTGCTATAGATAGAAACTGGGAGTACTGATCTATACCGTATCTTCCCTGCATAAAACGGTAAATTCTATCTCTAAATCTCATAATTTACATCTCCTATCAAAAAATTTAATTCTCTTTTCATCCATAAACACATGTTATTTATCCTACAATTAATAGCCTTTCATGTCAATAGATGGCCTTATGAAGAAATTATGAAATTTATCTAATCCAAGTCTAAAATTTTATTAATGAATTAATTACTTGTATTATCTTCTGTGTCTATTTCAGTTCTAGGATTATCATTACCATTGGTATCAATAGTAATATAAGTGCGTCCATTAGTATCATTATTAGAGGCCTCTGACTTGACAGTTTCATCTTTTGATTCAGTCTGCCCACTTGTATAGTCTGCCTCTCCTGTCTTATTTCCAGTTTTACCTTTAAACACCTTACTAATATCTTCAAACAATTCTTTGCCAGTTTCCACAAAATCATCTACAACTTCAACTGAATCCTCTGCTACATTTTGAGTCCCTTTTTTAATCTTTTGTCCTAACTCTTTACCACTAGCAACTATTTTTTCTCCATCTTCTGGATTATCATCTATTTTTTCTGCAATAGCTCCTATAGCATCCGCGCCTACTTCAACACCTACCTTAGCTATAGTACCTCCAACTTTAATAGTGCCTTTTACAATATCGCTTAATTTCATATTCTTGCACCCCTTTCTTTATAAATAATTATAGTAACATAATTATAGTCTATTTCATTAATATTATCTACTTGCTTTATAAGGTTTAGTTTCTAATAGCACAATTGCTACAAACATAATTATACTAATTGTAGAAATTATTAACCCTAGTTTCAGCCCTCTAGGAGAATATGATAACTCTATGGTATGATCACCTTGTGATAAAGGAACAGCAAGCAATGCATCTGCAAATGCCATACTATCGACCTTAAAGCCATCTACCTTTACACTCCATCCTTCATCATAAGGGATAGAGGTATACATAATTCCATCCTCATCAAGGCTTATATTCCCTTTAATATATGTATCTTCAAATATTTCAATATTAAATGGATGTTTTATTAACTTGTTATACAGATTTATAAAAACTTCTTCATCAAATGTGTATGCATATACATTTAGATCTAACATGTTTTCTGGCGAACTTATGTGTATATAATCTCCTTGTTCAAAACTACCCAAATTAATTATGTGTTCTTTATTATATTCATTATAGGTTTCAGTGGCTTTTTCAACCCCATTAATATCAGTAATTGAAAATTCCAAAGTTTCTACATCACTACTTGGTATATATATGTATACCTCCCTATTGTCTACAACTGATAGGGTAGCTATAGAACCATTGTTTATTGTATTTATTTCATCAAATAAATTATCTGATATTACATTATTAGACAAGTTGTTTTGTACAATAAATGGATTATTAGATTTTCTATCCCATTTCATATCGAAGTAATCAGGCATCATAAAACCTAGGGGCAAGGTATAGTTGTTCTTATATATATATTGACCATCATCCTCATAAAGCAAGGAAGTTAAGTCTGAGTCTTGACTGGGAATTTCACCCTCTTTAGCCAACATATACTTAACAGAAAACAAAGAAGATGTCAAAGGTGTTTGCCCATAAAATGAAAATGCATTCATAGAATTTTCGAATCCAAGACTAGCAAGATAGTCATTGAGTTTTTCTCCAGAAGTAGAAGAAAATATAGAAAATCCTTTATATCCGTGCCAAGCTCCATCATTTTTAGTTCTTCTTTTATATTTCTCAGTTCTATAGAAAGTCTCATCCTCTTCTTTTACTTTTGTAAGCAGACTGGAGATAGCTTCATTATCATCTATATAATAAGGTCTTGATGTTACGCTAAGACCTGTAGTTCCAAAGTTGACAAGGGATTCTGCTGTAGCAATTAATAAAAATACTATCATTACAAGAGTTTTCTTGAAATTAAAGTTCTCATATTCATCATCGTCATTATTATTTTCACTTAATAAATCATAAGATTCTTCACTTTCTAAATAGTTTTCCCCATTTGCAAGATAAGTACTTTCAATCTCTTTGTAATCTTCTTTAGCATCAATATAATCCCCTTCATTTTTTACAAGATTTCTATATATCTGTATTATTATCAAATACAAGGATAAGAAGAAAATACTTATATAGACTATATAATATTCAAACACTAGGTCCACTAATAAATGTTCATATGATAAAAACAAGGCTATAGCAAGACCAAAGGCCCCATAAATATGTTTATTCTTAAAGCTTTCTAAATTTATAAGAACCTCATATGACATTGTAAGTAGCAAGAATATAAATATAAAGGATTGGCGAGCAGGTAAACTGTTAGGAAAATGAAAGCCATGCCATATATAATTAAGGATATTAAAGTTAAAACTAATTAGGAAAAATACCGCTAATAATACTTTACCCACCTTTTCCTTACTTTTCTTTGAAGGAAGTATTAGATAAAGAGGCAAAAACAAATATACTATTATAGAACTATAAATATTAGGATCATATGCAGTAGTTGTAGAAATCTCTTGGCTAATTAGTCCACGTGATGTGATTTCATATATAGAGAAATACCTAC
>CAZXSM010000007.1:20575-32400 GCA_964643255.1 uncultured Lachnospiraceae bacterium | reverse complement strand
CTTTCATTTACAAGTCTTTCTAATCCAAGGACAATTAAAGGTAGTAGCATAATACAGTCTAGCCACATTATGTTCCATGAATAAGCTGTAACATATGCTGAAAGTGCATAAAATAATGATATTGCTACAAGGCCTAGGTCTGCTCTTTTATAATGGTGTCTTAAGTAATATGTGCAGGTCACACTAGAAGCTGCTATCTTTAATATAATAAATACATTCATTATCTCTATTAAATAATCTCTATTAATTAGGGCTATAAGCCAATTAATGGGACTTGCTAAATAGTAAGCATATAGTCCAGTAAAGTTTGTTCCAAGTCCTATGTTCCATGAGTATGTAAGACTACTACCGCTTTTAAGCTTGTTATAAAACTCAGAAAAAAAGGGCGCATATTGGTGATACATATCCCTAGCCAAATACATCCTATCACCAAATGGATAAACCCCCTTGGCAATATATATACATGCCATAACAAAGATTGGGAGAAAAAAAGATATTATATATAGATACCCTTTATTATCTACAAACTTGTTTTTCAAATAATCACTAAATCTATGTTTAATATTAGCCATTGAAAACACCTCTTTTTACTATCAATTGTTGAATTGTATTTTATAAAGTTTATTAGGAAATTATTATCTTATTACTTAATTACTACTTTTCTCTTGACCATATTCTTTATGGGTTTCTTCTTTCTTGTTCGATGTTTTTTCAACTTTTAAAACTTCCTTAGAACTTATATTAGTTTGTTTTAATATATATATAGGTCTATCTTTAGCTTCTAAATATATTTGTCCAACATATTCTCCTATGATACCTATAGATAAGACTGTAATCCCTCCAAGAAATAATACAGCACTTAATAGAGTCACATAACCTGGTACATCTATACCAAAGATAAGAGTTTTACATAGGGTTATAATTATATAGACAAATGCAAAAAATGAAATTACAAAGCCCATGGCTGATACTAGCCTTAGTGGAACTATTGAAAATGCTGTTATTCCACCCATGCCATACTTAAACAAGCCCCAAAAGCTCCATTTAGTTTTTCCCATAGTTCGGTCAACATCCTCATAGGGTATCCATTTAGTATCAAAGCCCACCCATTCAAATATTCCTTTAGAAAACCTCTGGACTTCTGAAAGTCTTAAAACTTCATCAACCATTTGTCTAGACATAATTCTATAATCTACAGCTCCTTGAACAAGTTCAAGATTAGTTAATTTGTTACTAATCTTATAATACATATTGGAGAACACATTACGAATAGGTTCATTTCCCTTCCTTTTAATTCTCCTTGCTGCGCAGCAGTCGTAACCATTTTCTACTTCATTAATCATTTTAGGAATTAATTCTGGAGGATGTTGTAGGTCTGCATCCATGATTATTACATATTCCCCAATAGAATACTTCAAACCAGCATACATTCCTGCTTCTTTTCCAAAGTTTCTTGAAAATGATAAATACTTAACACCCTCATCTTCTTTAGACAGTTTCTTAATATTGTCTAAAGTGGCATCTTTACTTCCATCATCTATAAATATAAGTTGAAATTTATAATCTTCTATATTATCTAATACTTTTTTTGTCTCCTCATAGAATTTCAAAATAACTTCTTCTTCATTGTAACAAGGAATAACAATATCTATAAGTGTCATAGCAACCCTCTCCTAATGTATATTATTTCCTATTATTATCTTAATGGCTCACTAATTTCTAGTATTTTATTCATAACTCTATCTTTTTCCTCACCTTCTAAAATTGTAGGTTGATAATTGTTTCTATTACTAACAGATGAGATAGAACATGGAATTACCTGGTTTTCTTCAGATAATAGGTCTCCGTTTTTGAAGTTAAACTTATGTACATATATCATAGTATCCTTATCTGATGGATTCTTATTGCCACCAAAGGAAAAATTACCAAGGCTATATACAATATTCTTCCCTTGATATTGTTCAATTCCCTGTAAAACATGGGGATGACTTCCTAGTACAAGGTCTGCACCACTATCAATAGTAAAGTGTCCTATGTTTTTTTGGGTAGCATTAGGATAATAATTCCTTTCAGAACCCCAGTGATACATAGCTATTACTATATCAGCGCCTTCATCTCTTAATTCAGTAATAGTTTTCTTAATAATTTCCTTTATTTCATCCGATTCATACCAGGGTGTAAGACCCATAATTCCAACTTTTATCCCACGAATATCTGTAATATACTTATGTTCATAACCAAAATAGTTTACTCCTGCCTCTTCTAAGCTTGCAAGAGTTTCATCATAACCTTCCTGTAAATAATCTCTTGTGTGGTTATTAGCTATACTCACTGCTTCAATGCTACCTTGTTTAAGTATCTCTACATAAGAAGGATCAGCCTTAAATGTAAACTTCTTATCCGCCCTAGTCTTTGCTCTTGTAAGAGTAGTTTCTAAATTAACAATTGTTATATCATCTTCTTCAAAAACATCTTTAACATTTCTAAAGAAATAAGAAAAATCTCCACCTTGCAGTTCTAATTCCTGGTCAAAAGAACCGTAATATCCATAATCAGAATCTCGTCCAAGTGTAACATCACCTGCTGCACTTATGGTAATTGTTTCATAAATATCTTCTACAATTTCAGTTTCTGCTTCTTTTGTCTCTTTCTCTGCAATTTCTGATTCTGGCTCTTTTATCTCTTCTTCTATGGTTTCAGACTCAATCTCACCAGCTTCTGTAGACTCGTCAGTCCCAATAGAGTCTTCTTTTTCTGTTATGGGGTTCATCTCTACAGCTTCAACACTATCATGATTTCCAAATAAATTTGTTACAAGATCTTGTATACTTACATTATTAACCTTTAGGATAATTGCTATAATCCCAACTAGAGTAATGACAAGTACAAGGTTTAAAATAATAAAATACTTTACTCTTCCTTTTTTCTTCATAATGCCACCATATATTTTTTTCTTTCGTATTTTTTTTATTAACTTTTGTATTATAAATTATTTTCAACTATTTATTCTTCATAATTAGAAATTATATTTTCGTATAAAAGATCTACTTTGTCAAATTTCATACTCTTTATATATATTTTCTCTAAAATTTCATGTTTAGATTTAGCTTCTTTAAATTGATTCATTCCTTTATCTAACAATCTGTTAACCAGTTCCTTATTAATATCAATTTCTGTTTCATAAGCCTTTAATATATCCTCATTAAGGCACTTGTATAATGGATAACTTTTATCTACCTTTACATCCTTCAAAGTATCTTGGCTATTACTTGTAGCAATCATTAGACCAAGTTCTTTGATATAAACATGTTGGAGTTTGTCAGGAAATAGAGGCATATAGTAACCCTCTACATTAAAGCCTTTTAGGATAAGATTAGATACTATTGTTTCTAGCAAATTAGCCCTATAATCATAAACAGGACAAATTATTTGCCATACTTCTTTTTCCTTACAAAGTTTATTTATATAAGTAACGTATCCATTAGGTGTGTAAGAATCCGCAAACATCTTTCTTACTCTACCACTTGACCCACCTAACTTATAATTACTTATAAGTTTATCTAAGTCCCCTATAAGTTCCTTTTCAATATTGTGTTTATTTTCTAAGTTAATTCCATTCATGTATATACTAGATGTTTCATTTAATATTATACCAGCCATTTCTAAATATCTATAGCCACTTTTATATAATTCGGTTTTTTCCTTATTGGTCTTAATAATTTGCTCACGATATTCTTGCAATAAATCTCGATCTAAAAACCTAGCAAAATCTAGTATTTCATCAACAAGCCCTGGTAACTTTGGCTCTATAACATGGGGAGACGTTCCATCTACTACAAGGAGTTTATATTCTGGAATATGGATTCCATCAAGGCTATTAGCATCTGTAGAACAATGAATATATTCAATAGCTGCATCCTTTGTTTTGAAAAATCTCCCTAACTTCTTCATAAAAGAACTTTTACCTACACCAGGACCTCCCTTTAATATATATATTTTATTTGCTTCATAAGGATTAAGTATGTGGTCAAAATAGCTATAAAATCCAACTGATGTATTATTTCCTGCAAAAAAATGTTTTCCCATATATAAACCTCCAATTACATTAATTTTTCCAAATATACCACATATAAGTATCTAAAAGATATTATACACTAGATGTCTATTATTATGTGTACACTCTTGTTCAGTATATGTAGAGATAAATCAAGAGTTCCCGGGCTAGGTTTATTACTTTACTCTACACAAAAACAGGTTGCCAATTTGGCCAACCTGTTTTTGACAAACTATCTCTTAAGTAAGATGTTTTTATTCCGCTCCTTTAATTGCCTTGACAACATTCTTAAAACTTACTTTCTCACCCTTAAAGAATATCAAGCCTTTATATAGTTTACCTGCTATTATAAAGCAGATAATTGTACTTACAATTAATATACCTATAGCTAGAAGACCCTCTAATGTACTCATAGTACCATTTAATATATTGGTTGGCATAACAAAGGGAGATGTAAATGGGAAGTAGTTCAGGAATTTAACCCAGAATCCTCCTTCAAATGACGGTGCCATTGTTGTAGCAAGAAATCCAAATATGATTGGGATAAAGAATAATCCTGTTCCATTAGAAACATCCTCTGCCTTATTAAGAGTTGACCCCACAACTCCAGCAAAACTAAAGTAAAATAAGAAGCTAAGTGCTAAAGCAAGTATGGAGAGAACAATAGCAATTAGTGAAAAGGCAGACCCATCTGTATTATTTTGAACTAGCTCTATAACTTCAATTACAGGATTTAGATAATCAGCCTGTTGACTCTTTATAATAAGGTCTCCACCTACAAAGCCAAGAACCCCACATAGAATCCAGAATAAAAATTGTAGTATGGCAATTGCAGCCAAAGCAAGTATTTTACCCGTAATAACCATTTCAGGAAGAACATTTGTAAGTAACATTTCTGTAAGCTTAGATGTTTTTTCTATAACCAAGTTATTCATTATAGATTGGGCATATATAATCAATAATAAATATATTACAAAGGAATAAATCATGGGTACAAAATATCTAATAAGTGTTTCCCCTAAACTTTCCTCTTCTTCACCTGCCACTATATATGATGTAGTTATAGGTGTAAATACTACTTCCAATTGTTCTTCACTTAGCCCACTTAGTCCAATTTTATACATTTCAAATACTGGTAGCAGTGACTCTAATAACACATTAGCCTCTTCTTCATTTATATTTGTTTCTTGTGGTAGAAGCCCTTGGAGTATTATTTCATTATCTTCTCTTCTTATATTAATAAGTAAAGAGTCATTTGATTTTTCTATATCACCCATTGCATCAGAAACTTTAGTTCCACTTGATATTTGTACAAAACTAATATCCTTTAAACCAGGAAAACCTTCATCAGTTTCACTAAAAGAATCAATTAGTAGATTAATCTCTGCATAATCTTTGGTTTCATCTAAGATATGTACTGTATTTATATTTTCAATTTCTTGTACAAGTCCATCTTCTTCTATTAGTTCATCTTCTACTGATTTTCTATTAGTCACAACCAATATAAGAAGTACTGCAGCAAAGATAAGTATTCCTATAATAATTGTGGTATTTCTAAACTTTTCACTTTTTGCTTGTTGCATAAAAGTAAATGAAAATACATCTGTCCAACTGGATTTACTATTATTATTCATTATCTTGCCTCCTCACTTATCTTTAAAATTGAAATAAAGTCTTTAATTTTTACAACATTTCCTTGATGCAAAATTAATGTTTGATAAACTTTTGATGTTAACTGTGCCAATAAAACTATGCTTACTACTAATATTGCAGCTGCTGCTAAGGCGACACCTAGTCCTATCTTGCCAATCAAAAGATAAATCGGTGTTATAAAAACTGATGATATTGGAAGCAATAAGGTAACATATGCGAAGGCTGTTGGCGTGTAACCAATAAGGCCCATTATAATTAATGCCATAGCCATATATACACCTACAATTGTCACCGTAGAATATATAACCATTCCTTCCTGTAACTCCTCCACCTTACTAACAGTAGCTCCTGTAAGTCCTGCCAAAAACCCAAAAAATATAAATCCTAAGATAAAAATAAGTATAGCTACTATAAGACTAATAGGAGTAAAGTTTTGAATTAAACCTTGATCTATTATATTGGCGAAGCTTTCAGGAATATATCTTCCGGTGTTAAACAAGTTAAAGTAAATAATACATGACATTCCAAAACTTAAGGCCAATAAGAATAGTTGAATTAAAGTTACCGTAAGCATACCAAATACTTTCCCGACTATAATAGCCATTGGCCGAACACTTGTAAGTAATATTTCTATTAGCTTTGTTGCTTTTTCAGTTACTATACTAGAGGCTACGCTCTGTCCACCATATTGGATAAGCATCATAACAAATAGCAGGGCCCCAAGTAATAGAAAGTATTCTCCATACTCAACAGCAAAAGAAACCTCTTCTTCAACACCAAGGTCAGTGTAAGTTTGTACATCTATTACTATTGGCTCCTCAATAATTGCAAGTTGCTCATCACTTACCCCTCTATTTATGAATAAATTAGACCTAAATATATCATATATATAATCAGAAATTTCCATAAGGTCCATTTCTGAAACATTTCCTTCTGGAGTTCTAACAAATTTCATATTATAGACATGATCTTTACTACTTATATGTAAAAGAATTGTGCCATTGTTATTTTCTTTTATTTCCTCTTCTACTTCCTCTGAAGGTCTATCTGTATATTCAAAGCTTATATTGCTATAGATACTATTGTCTTTCTTTATTTTATTGTAATCTATTTCAGGCATATCTGTTTCATCAACTATATACACCTTACTAATATCACTAGTTTTTGGTTCTCCTTTATTAATTCCATTATTAATTAGTTCAACTACAGGCATAGAAAGAAGAGCTATTAAACATAGAATAAGCAATAAAACACGAAAAGACTTGTTCTTAAATGTTTGTTCTATAGTAAACTTATATACTTCTTTTACACCACGTAACTCATTATTCTTCATCTTCATTCCCCACCTTTTCTACGAAAATTTCATGTAAAGATGGCTCACGTAGCTCATACTTGATTATTGGAATCTGCTTTTCAATCAATCTAGTTAGAAATCTAGTTGCTACTTCTTCTCCTTCTACCTTTATATGATATTCTTGAGGAGTTTTATTAAGTAAATTTAGTCCGAATTCTTCTATGTAAGGACTGGCATCACCTTCACAACGTAAAAATAAATTCACTCTTCCGTAGCCTTTTTTTATTTCATTCAAGTTTCCTTGAAGTACCGTTTTGCCTTTGTCTAAAATAGTAATATCTTCACAAAACTCTTCAATTACAGGCATTTGATGACTAGACATAATAAGGTATTTACCCTTATTAATCTCATCCCTTATAATAGCCCTAAATATATCTGAATTAACTGGATCAAGTCCACTTAATGGTTCATCTAAAACTAAAAGTTCAGGATCCGATAAAAGAGCAATCAAAAGCTGAATCTTTTGTTGGTTACCCTTTGAAAGTTGTTCTGCTTTATAATATTTATTTTTACCCCTTTTATTTTTTTGTGGGTATATATATTCTTCTAACTCTAAACGCTTTGCCCAGTACTTTATTTTGTCTTTGGCTTCATTTTTAGGGATACGTTTAAGTCTTGCAAAATATAGTAATTGGTCTAAAACCGTATATTTAGGGTATAAACCTCTCTCTTCTGGCAGATATCCTACATTTGTAGTGATTGGATCTAATGGTTTCCCCTTCCAAGTCACATTACCCTTTTCATAATTAAGCATTCCTAAGATTATACGTATAGCAGTACTTTTACCCGCCCCATTAGTACCAAGCAATGCATAAACTCCTGGTTGCTCAATTTTAAAACTCAGATGATCTAGTACGGTTTTATCTCCGTATTTTTTGGTTAAATCTTGTGCTATTAATGACATAATGATTCCCTCCAATTGTTTAACTAAACATTTTACTGATTATATCTTACACTATATGGTATCATTTTAAAATTAAGTTTTTATTAATTTCTGATAAAACACAAGGAATTCTCTTGAATACTCTTTAAAGAGTATTAGTCTTAATTTTAAATAATTTATATAAAGTATTGGCTTTTGTGCAAGATATTTAATAATAAGGTGTATAAGTATAGTAAGACTAAAAATATATAAGATTTTATTATAAAAAAGGAGCTTATTATGAGTATTCGTATAATTACAGATTCACCATCAGATATACCATTAGAAGAAGCGAAAAAATTAAATATAGAAATTGTTCCCCTTAAAATTAATGTTGAAGAAGAATCTTATCGTGAAGGAATTGATATAACAAATGATGTGTTTTATGACAAACTTATAAGGTCTGAAACACTGCCAACTACAAGCGCTCCATCACCTGGAGATTATGTTGAGCTTTTTGATAGTGCTAAAGAAGCTGGTGATGATGTTATTGTTATTACTTTAGCTTCATCACTTAGTGCTACTTATCAAAGTGCATGTATTGCAAAAGATATGGCTAAGTATGAGAGGGTTTTTATAATTGATTCCAAACAAGCAACTCTTGGTCAGCTATTATTAGTCAAATATGCAGTCAAATTAAAAAATGAGGGCAAAGCCACTGAAGAAATAGTAGATATTATTGAGGATGTAAAAAATAAAGTTGTATTACTAGCAATGGTTGATACTCTTGATTATCTACATAAAGGTGGACGTCTACCAAAAACCGTGGCTCTAACTACTGGTTTTTTGAATATCAAGCCAATAATTAAACTTGAAAATGGTTCCCTTAAACTTGCAGGTGGTTCTAGAGGCACTAAAGGTGCTAATAAAAACATAATTAAATCCATCGATAGCTATGGTGGAATCAACTTAGATGTACCGGCAGTTTTTGGTTATACAGGAAATTCCAGTGAAGACATAGAAAAAGGTAGAAGTTTTATGGCAAGAGTTGATGAAGAGTACAGTTTAAATAAAAGTGAATTTTATCAAATTGGAAGTGTTATAGGTACCCACGCAGGCCCTGGAGCCTTTGGCATTGCTTTTCTTAAAAAATAGGCAAAGAGACGTTTCCTTTGTAAAAATAAACAAAGGAAACGTCTCTTTGCTATACACTAGTGACAATATTAACTATTAGAAGAATTTATCTCCTTTAGCTATGAATGATCCACATTCGGTGTCTCTAGATGTTTGAGAGTTTTCTGCTGAATTAGTTACTCGAATTGAATCAAGAGTACAGTAATCAGAACTATTGGAATGATATTTGCATTCCTCAACTATACATTGAATACTCTCATTCTTATCCTTACTAAACATCATATTATTTCCTTTCCCACTTAAATTTAATGGATTTAATATTATATAAACAATTGATATTTATTAAGCTAATATCATTATTAGAATAAGCAATTCGAGTCTTATTATTCAATTTATAATGAATAATTTTTATAATTTATATGTCATTTTTAATAAATTAATCTTCTTTAAATAAGTCAGTAGATAAATATCTTTCGCCTGTATCTGGAAGTACTGCTACAACGTTCTTACCTGCAGATTCTTCTCTCTTTGCTACCTCAGTTGCTGCCCAAAGAGCTGCTCCTGAAGAGATACCTACTAGAATTCCTTCTGTTCTAGCAACTTTTCTTGCTGAATCAAAAGCATCATTGTCGTCTACTGTAATAATTTCATCGTATAAATCAGTGTCTAATACATCTGGAACAAAGCCTGCTCCAATACCTTGAATTTTATGGGATCCTGTTTTATTTTGTGAAAGTACTGGAGATCCTGTTGGTTCTACAGCAATAATCTTTAGGTCTGGATTTTTTTCTTTTAAATATTTACCTGCACCAGTAAGGGTTCCACCAGTTCCAATACCTGAAACAAGAACATCTACCTTTCCACCAGTTGCCTCCCAGATTTCTGGACCAGTTGTTTCATAATGGACTTGTGGGTTGGCTTCATTGCTAAACTGTCCTGTTACAAATGAATTCGGTGTTTCTTTTTGAATTTCTTCTGCTTTGGCTATGGCACCTGTCATTCCTTTTGAGCCTTCTGTTAAAACTAATTCTACTCCATATCCCTTAAGAAGTTTTCTTCTTTCAAGGCTCATAGTTTCTGGCATAACTATAATGGCCTTGTAACCTCTTGCTGCAGCTACAGATGCTATACCAATTCCTGTATTACCGCTTGTTGGCTCAATTATAGTTGCCCCTGGTTTGATTTTCCCTTTTTCTTCAGCATCCTTAATCATTGCAAATGCTATTCTATCTTTAACGCTTCCCGCTGGGTTAAAATACTCTAATTTACCTAATACAGTTCCTTTTACTCCACTTTCTTTTCCATAATTATTTAGTTCAAGTAAAGGTGTATCTCCAATTAGTTCTGTTACATTCTTAGCTAGTTTTGCCATCTTAAAAACCTCCTATAATTTTAAAATTAATTGTATTATTACTAATATAATATTTATTACATAAAATATTATATTTTTTAATACCCTATTAAACATACTTGTTTACTTGGTTATAATTATAGTTTAGTCTAATACCAATGTCAAGACTTTTTTTATTTCTCTAGTTTATTAATTATTGTAAAGTCTAAATCCTATTAGTTTAAGTTAAAATAAACAGCTAAGACCATAAATTCCTAGCTGTTATTTCTTAAGAGATTTAAATATTATTTTATTAGTCTACAACATAATTATATTTATCTATTATTCTATCGTTAGCAGGCACGAAAATCCCTTCATCTATGTCAATACTTGCAATACTATAATCCTCCCCACTACTATTACTTATATTCCCCAAATATAAAACCTCGTCATTATCCATGGCCATAAGATATATACTATTAGAATTTCCTCCAAAAGCGTCATGGTTTTTTGATGCTATATAAATCTTGTCATTCTCATAATATAATACCCTTTCATGATCCATATTAATATTCTGATATTCCTTATCTAGTTTACTCATATACTCATTTTCAACTAATTTATTAACATCCCCATCTAGAATCTCATAAGCTGCTGCCACATAAAAATAGTTATAAGTTTCTTCTGATACAAGCTCTTCTTCATAAAACAAATCAAGAAGCAAATAATTATTTTGCACATTAACAGATATATCTATAAGGTTACAACTTGCTAAAGTCTCTCCTATTTCCTTCTTTAGGACCATGACTTCTTGAGCCGGGTCATATATATAAGCATATAGTTTGTTGTCTTCTAATGTGAGTAATACAAGCAAACCCTCTTCTTGTATATACTTCATATCTAGTATATATTGATTGATATTATTGGTTGGTTCGAGGAGATAGTCTATTTTAATGTCACTATAATATAATTGGGTTTTATTATCTTCACTCATAGGAAAGGACATAATCCCTAAACATATAGAATCCTCAACACTTTCATCTGGCATGTAATCGTCATTAAGCCAATCAGCCAAATTCAAACTTGGTATAGTAAAATACATTCTGTCCCCAATTACTACACTTGGCAAGTCCCTTGGAATATAAGGAATCCCTATTAATTCAGTCATAATACTTGTGCCTCCTCTATTGCTAGTTTTTTCAATAAGAGCCTCAGCATAATCAGGAACCTTAATTTTATAAAACTTATTGTCTCCCTTAAAATCATAAATTCTATTATTATTATCAACTTCAAAATCTATAGTCATATATTCCAGATAATCTGCTATTTTAATAATTTTCTTACCATCTTCCATATCCTTAATAATTTCTTCTAGTTCTTTATCAAGTCTGGTTTCTCTAATAATTAACTTAGGCTCATATTCATTTTCGAATTCTAT
>CAZXSM010000007.1:18645-20475 GCA_964643255.1 uncultured Lachnospiraceae bacterium | reverse complement strand
AATTCTATTCCCTCCATATAAGCCCTATCTCCTTGTAGAGTCTCTTCCCTTACTTGTATATCATTTCTTTGCTTGTAAGCAATTGTCCACGGAATAATACAAAGTAAAAACAAGCTAAGAGAAATTATTAACCATACCGGAACTTTTTTCATAATCCACACCCCTGTCCTTACTTTTCATTTTTCATTAAGGTTTCAGCTACTCTATTTCCCTTATATTTATACTGACTTCTCATATATTCCATCAAGTCTGTATTTGCTTCATCAAGTTCTAATGAATTTATATCACCAATCAAACTACCTTTGTGGAGTAGAACTGCCCGAGATATGAAGTGTTTAATTTCGTCAATCAAATGGGTTGATAAAACCAAACACTCATCTTCTCCTAATATACCTAACAAAACCTTATAAAAATCTTCCCTATTAAACACATCATTCCCTGCAAAGGGTTCATCCATAAAAATATAATCTGCACCTTGAGATAGGGCAAGTATTACTTCAAATTGGTTTTTCTGACCTGATGAGAAGTTCTTTATTTTCTCATTTTTAGGTAGGTCAAAAAATTCTAATAATGAATCGAATCTCTTTTCTCTAAATTTAGGAAATTGCATTTGATAAAAGACCTTATGATCTAGCGCATTCAAGCTTCCGAAAAATGAATGTTCGCTAGTTGCAAATGAGATTCTATCTATATTATTACTTCCAATTTTTTCTCCATCTAAAGTTATGGTTCCTTGATTTAAACTTATATATCCAAGTATTGATTTCATTAATGTAGTTTTCCCTGCTCCATTTTCTCCAAGTAAACCTACAATTTCTCCAGGTTTAAATTCAACTGTAATATTATTTAAAGCAATTACCTTATTATATATTTTTACAACATTCTCACATCTAATCATTGCTTCCTCCTTATAGGATCTGAATTCTATAAATATAATATATACTAATGGCTATAGATAAGACTGTAACTAGTGGTATTATCCACACATTTTGGGGATATGCTCCATTATATAGGTAAATCCCAACCAGAGAGATAATCACCCCAATAATCGCTAATAAGGCCCTTTTCCTACTTCTCTCGATTAATCCAAAAAGTATACCTATATTGGTAAGTATAAAGGGCATAAAAGCTAATGATATGAATTGTTTGGGATTCTTGAAGGGATATATTTTTATAATAGTTTCTTGCATCCATAAGTTGTTCCACATATCAGTATCAGTTACTATACTTTCCTTAGGAATTACTAACATATATATTCCATAAAAAATCACAATAAGTAATAACTGAATAAGCCAAAAGCCTGCAATTGCTCCTATAAAAACTTTTACCTGATTAATATAAAACTGTAAACGTGAATACTTACCTGGTAAACGAAATATAGTATAAATACTTTTACTTCCTATAAAGTATTGGTAAAAGCATATTGTAGGTAAAATACTAAGTATAATGATAACAAGGTGAAATATATCTAAGTATCTCAGCATCGCTATTATTGCATAAAGAGATGGAGCAAACATAACATTTCCTGTATAAGTTTTATAAGTCTTAAGGTCATAAATAGTTGCCAGAATAAAAAACAAAAAGATGGATATTTCAATAAATGCGATTATTAAAAAGCCTTTATATATTGATGACTTCATCTGGCCATACTTATTAACCTGTATATCGGCTTTCATTCTCCCATGCCCCCTTCTTTAGTCTTCTCCAATAAATCATTAAATTTATAGAGAATCCATATATCAAATATAATCATTAAAACTATAACAATACTAAAACCTATTATGCCATCATAAGTATTTATCAAAAACGGGAACATAGTAGCAAATATAA
>CAZXSM010000007.1:0-18545 GCA_964643255.1 uncultured Lachnospiraceae bacterium | reverse complement strand
GCATCTTCTGGAACAAAGTGGAGGTACATTATATATCCAATAAATATCACAAGTAGTTGTACTGCAATCAAGATAAACAATATTGATGCGTAATAAATCACATTTGTAAAAAACCAAGTGTATTTTGAAGATGGCATCCTAAGATAAGTATATTCTACCTTTGATACCATCTTTTGACGTAGGGGTATACTTACAAGAATAATAAGTGTAATTATAAAGGCAATTATAAATATTTCCTTTACATAACTTCTTGCAAGATATTCTTCAAATCTAAGTGACCATGGTTTTATTAGCCTATCAGCTTGGTAATAATATTTATCATATAAATTTTGAAAACTTGCCTTAGTAAAATTATTGTAGAGAAAATATACTTGTGATGATCCCAATAATATTAGCAAAGGGATAAACAATTTTCTTGTGTAAGCCCAAAGAACATTTGTGTTTGCTACAAACCTCTTATAATATGCCATCTAGTCTTCCTCCTCATATTCAAAGTCCCAATACTTATATAGCACTTCTTTAGCATCTTCCTTATCGAAACCCATTCCCTTTGCAGCCTTTATAAATGATAATACATCTTCAGATATAAGTTCTTGCTTAAGCTTACTACGAATTTCCTCGTTGACAGTTACAATGCTTTTAGAACCAGGGTAAGAAATAATAATTCCTTCCTCTTCCATTTGTTTATAAGCTTTTTGCACAGTATTAGGGTTTACTCCAAGTATTGTAGAAAGAACCCTTCTAGATGGCATCTCATGGCCATCTTTGGCATTTCCTGATACTATTTCCTGTTTTACATGACGAATTATTTGTATGTAAATAGGAATAAGCTTATTTAATTCAAGTTTATTAAAATCCACCATCATGGTAAATAACCTCTGTTTTCCTAATATTTCTTCATGTTTTAATTGTTGTTATTGTTTTTATTGTTTTTATTGTTCTTATTGTTCTTATTGTTCTTATTGTTCTTATAACAAACTGTACTATATCACTAGTACGGTTTTTCTAACTGTATTATACGACTGGTACGGTTTCTTGTCAAGACATTTTTTGATATATTATATATATAATTTTTATCAAATAAAAACAAGGTAAATAGAAGCTTTGAGCCACTATCTACCTTGTTTTTTACCTAACATTAAATATACTTTTAGGTTTTATAAATATTTATTTTGTTAGTTTATCTAATATTAATCCTATTTCCTTGATTTTCTCGTCAACCTCTTCAGGATCTCCTGATTTAGCTGCATCTTTAACGCATGAGTCTATATGACCATGTAGCACCTCGTTATTAACCTTACGAAGTATTGCATTTGTGGCCATTATTTGATTGGAAATGTCTACACAATACCTGTCTTCATCAATCATTTTTAATATTCCGTCTATTTGCCCCCTAGCTGTTTTTAGTAACCTGGTAACCTTCTTATTGTCAGCTTGCATTATATCCCCCTCCTTGTCTTATCCGAAAAGTCCCTTTTTCTCTTTAATTGATGTTACTTCATAACCAGCTTCATCAACTGCATTAATAATAACTTCATCATCTATATCTTTGTCATAAGTTATAGTGGCATTATTCTTCTTTAAATTAACTTTTGCCTCTATTCCATCTATATCATTTAGTGACTTTTCAACTCTTCCTTGACAATGTTCACATGTCATTCCTTTTATACTGACTACTTTTTTGATAATTATCTCTTCCTTTCTATCTTCTAGAGCTTCCTTTAAACCTTCTTAATCTTAGTGCATTAGTTACTACAAACACGGAACTTAGGCTCATAGCCGCTGCTGCTATCATTGGATTTAGTGTTATGCCAAATGGTATATATAATATTCCAGCTGCTAGTGGTATTCCTAATGTATTATAGAAAAATGCCCAGAATAAATTTTGCTTAATATTCTTGATTGTCGCCTTACTTAATTCAATTGCTGTAACTGCATCCTGAAGAGTACTGTTCATTAATACGATATCTGCTGATTCAATTGCAACATCTGTTCCTGCACCAATTGCAATACCTACATCTGCTCTTACAAGTGCAGGAGCATCATTGATACCATCACCTATCATTGCTACTTTCTTACCAGCATCTTGTATATCTCTAATTTCTCTTTCCTTATCCTGTGGCAATACATCAGCAACTATATGGTCAATATCTAGCTGTTTCTGTATAGCTTTAGCAGTCTTAGTGTTATCGCCTGTTAGCATTACTATATCAATACCCATATCTTTAAATTGTGTTATAGCTGTTTTACTTGTAGGTTTAATAACATCCGCAACTGCTATCACACCAATTAATTTGTTTTCTTCTGCAAAGAACAAAGGTGTTTTTCCTTCATATGCAAACTTATCTGCAGTCTTTTCATGATTTTCTACATCTATATTATTCTCATTCATAAAGGCAAGATTACCAGCCTTATATTCTTTTCCTTTTAATTTTCCATAGATACCCCTACCAGAAATAGCCTCAAACTCCTCTACTTCTGTAAATGTAATACCATCTTCCTCTGCTTTAGTTACTATAGCCTCGGCTAGTGGATGTTCAGATGGTTTCTCAATGGAAGCGGCAATTTCTAAGAGCTTTTCTTCTCTTATATCATTAAATACTACTATATCAGTAACCTTAGGCTTCCCTTCAGTTATAGTACCTGTTTTATCTAGCACCACTGTATCAACAGAATGTAGTACCTCTAGCGCTTCTGCTGATTTAATTAAGATACCATTTCCTGCACCCTTACCTGTTGAAACCATAATAGCAAGAGGTGTCGCTAGTCCAAGGGCACATGGACATGAAATAACAAGTACAGCAATACCAATTGACATAGCAAATTCAAATGAATATCCTAGTATTAACCATACAATAGTTGCCACTAGGGCTATAACAATTACTATTGGAACAAAGACACCACTTATCTTATCCGCCAATTTTGATATGGGTGCTTTGGAAGAAGATGCCTCTTCTACTAATTCTATTATCTGTGAAAATGTTGTATCTGCCCCTACTTTTTCTGCCTTAAATTTAAAATATCCTGTTTTATTAGTAGTTGCAGCTATAACTCTATCTCCTACATTTTTTTCTACTGGTATACTTTCTCCAGTTAATGCTGATTGGTCTAATGAACTAGACCCCTCAATTATTACACCATCAACGGGAATATTTTGACCTGGTCTAACAACTACAATATCATCTATTACAACCTCTTCAACGGGAATCTCCACTTCAATCCCATCTCTAAGTATTACTGCTGTCTTTGGGGCAAGATCAAGCATCTTAGTAATGGCATCTGAAGTTTTACCCTTTGACCTAGCTTCAAGATATTTACCTGTAGTTATTAGTGCTAGTATCATTCCTGCTGACTCAAAATATAAATCATGGGAATAAGTCATAACCATATCCATATCTCCATGTCCTAACCCATAACCTATACGATAAATTGCAAATATACCATAAACCATTGCTGCACCAGAACCTAGGGCAATTAATGAATCCATATTAGGATTGCCACTAAATAAAGTCTTAAATCCTATTGAATAATATTTTCTATTTACATACACAATAGGAAGTGTAAGCATAAACTGAGTAAATGCATAAGTCAGTGAATTCTCTGGTCCAATTAACCAGGATGGCATTGGAAGATTCATCATAGGACCCATAGCTATATAAAATAAAGGAATCAAAAAGATAAAAGACACTATTACTCTATTTTTTAGTTGTTTCTCTTCATCTTCTGCAGGATTAGCCTTTTCTCTATCATTTGACTTAGTCTTGCTATTAGCAACTTCACTTTTGCTTCTAGCTATAGACGCTCCATAACCAGTTTTTTCAACTGTGTCAATTATTTTGTCATTATCAAGAAGTGCTTGGTCATATTCTACGGTCATTGTATTTGTAACTAGGTTAACGTTAAGATCATTAACCCCGTCTAATTTCTTAACATTTCTTTCTACAGCTGCTGAACATGCAGAACATGTCATACCTGTAATGTCAAACTTTTGTTTCATTTTATTACTCCTTTCTATTCACCATACCCTGGTGGGGTGTCTAAAGTGTATAAAATTTAAACCCTTTTGTCAAGTTTATCTTATAAATTAGTATGACTAATGTTTCCATCTATTATTCTCTCTAGAAAACTTTTATCCTATAAAAATACTTTTTAATTATACAATATCCAAATCTATAGCAGCTTTTCTCCAATATTTATCTGGAACATTTCTGTCAGAAAGTTCGACTCCCTCTGCCACAGCATAATCATAAGCTCGCTTAGAGCATATAGGACCCCAATTTATACCCTCTTCTATTGATTTTATAATACAATTAGGCCAAACTCCTCCCTTATCCATAAGAGAGCTCTTATAAAATATCTTGCGAAGTTTCTCTATATCATAGGGTATACTCCTAAAATCAACTTCCCATTTACTGCCTTTCCATTCTAAAATACAATAATGAGCTGTAGCCTTCTCCCCAATTGCAACACCTACAGAACCGGGGTTAACCAAGACCTTATCATTATACTTATAATATGTTCTCTTATGAGTATGTCCACTTAACAAGTACACTTCATCCATATCATCTAAACATTCTTTTGTATTTTCTTTATCTTCATAGAGAAGTTCCTTTATATGTCTTTGGGAACCATGTACTAATAGCAAAGGATCAGTACTTGGAATATTTACACTAGATGTTAAGGGAAGTTTTCTCAAATTGTCTATGTTCTGGCTTGTTAGTTTCTCATATGTGTATAAAAGGCTTCCTTCATAGGAGGAATAGTTCCAACCAGAATCTTTACCATCTTGATGGTTAATAAAATATTCTTCTCTATTACCCATTACCATCCAAACTTTATAATTTTTCTTCAATTCATTAATCAAGGCAATGGTCTCTTGTGGATTAGGGCAATCACTAATATAGTCGCCTATCAAACATATACCATACACATTAGATTTATTAATATCCTCTATACAGGCTTCAAATGCAATATTGTTACTATGTATATCTCCTAGTACAGCTAATTTCATATTTGTAGAGTTCGCAAGCAAACTCCTTTTCACCACCTTCAATTTATTTATAATGATGTCTATTAAATATAATTATATTTTACCACTTATTATTTATTAATCAAAACTATTTACAAGTTGAAGAAATTGTACTATCATAAATATGTTTGATTAACATAGATTTTACTATACCTTAATGTACAAGTATTCTTAATCTATGTGAATCATGGCATTTAAATTAAAATAATGACAACAAAAACAATTGTATTCATAAATAATTTTACTTATAATAACAATGCCTAGATTAATCAAACTAAGGAAAGAAGGATTATAATGCGAATTTATCAAGCAAAAAATTATTATGAAATGAGTTGTAAAACAGCTACCATGATCGCTTCACAAATTATATTAAAACCCGATAGCACTTTAGGACTTGCTACCGGCTCTACTCCATTGGGTACATATGAACGACTAATTAACAAATACTTAGAAGGTGAACTTGATTTTTCACACATTAACACTATTAACTTAGATGAATATGTTGGTTTAGATAAAAATAATAATCAAAGTTATTACTACTATATGTACCATGAGTTGTTTAGTAAAATTAACATTCCGGATAGTCAATATCATCTTCTTAATGGTATGGCAAAGGATAGCGAAGAAGAATGTTGTAGATACGAAAAATTGATAAAAGACCTTGGTGGTATCGATTTACAGCTTCTAGGTGTAGGCCTAAATGGACATATTGGTTTCAACGAACCATGCGACTACTTTTCAAAAGGAACTCATCTTGCTAAGCTAACTGAAAATACAATAAAAGCAAATTCAAGATTCTTCGAAAACATTGAAGATGTACCTTGTTATGCATACACTATGGGAATAAAAAATATAATGGAAGCTAAAAAAATCATTCTAATAGCTAATGGAAAAGTAAAGGCGGAAATTATGAAGAAAATAATAGAGGGTCCCATTACCCCACAAGTTCCTGCATCCGTCCTACAACTTCACAATGATGTAACTGTCATCTTAGATCAGGAAGCCTCTTCCTTACTAAATTAACAATTATAGCAAGCTAATACATGTAAAAAGATAAAAAGACATAGTACTTGGTCTTTACAACTAGATTTATTGATATCTAGTATGTGTGTCCAAGTACTATGTCTTTATTATATGTCTAACATTGAATAATAAGGACTTTAAATATCCTTTTTCCAAAGACCGTGTAAATTACAATATTCATAAACAGAAATTGCTTTTTCACCATTAAGCTCAAATACTGCTTTTGGCTCTTGTCCTGGTTCTAGGAACCTCACATGCAATCCATTGTCTGTTTCTAGGGCAATAAACTCTATGTAATGTTCTTCAACCATAGGATGAACTGTACTACCTATTACTGCTGTAACAGTGTTACCATCTACAGTTACTTCTGGAACATGTTTTTCAGTAGCTGCATCTTCAGTATTAGCACTTAACTCAGTCATGGATTCTCCACAACATACAGGTGTTACACCTGAAGAGTTAAGGAATGTTACTATATTACCACAGTGCTTACATCTTAAAAATTTTAGTTCTGGTTTCATAATTCCCTCCTTATAAATTTGTTTATTTTTTAATAGTCTTTTACTTCTATATGGAAGTGAGCTTTTGGATGGTCACATACAGGGCACATATCTGGAGCATTTTTACCAACGTGAATATGTCCACAATTTGCACATTTCCAAACTGTATCTCCTTCTCTTGAGAATACAATTCCTTTTTCAATGTTTTCTAATAATTTTAAATATCTTTCTTCATGATCTTTTTCAATTGCAGCTACGCCTTCAAAAAGTTCTGCTATTTTCTCAAATCCTTCTTTTCTAGCTTCTTCTGCGAAAGATTTGTACATTTCTGTCCATTCATAATTTTCACCTTCTGCAGCATCTTCTAGAGCCACAGTAGTTTTAGGCATACCATCATTAAGTAATTTGAACCAAATCTTAGCATGTTCTTTTTCATTAAGAGCTGTTTCAGTAAAGTAATTACTTATTTGCACATATCCATCTTTTTTTGCTTGGGATGCATAGTACAAATACTTAGTGTGAGCTTGTGATTCACCAGAAAAAGCTTCTTGTAAATTTTTTTCTGTTTGAGTACCTTTTAGCTTGTCTTTGTAATTAAATTCCATACTATTACCTCTTTCTTAAATATTTTATTAAAAGAATATTCACCTTATTCTTTTAATAATTGGTTATATCAATAAACTTCTGTACAAATTATAGTATATCAAATATAGGAGCTTATATCAATAACTATTCCTGAAGTTAATTATGAAAGTCATCTTCAATATATTCCATTCTGTTTGCTAAATGTCTACTTAAGTTTTCTATTTCCCTATCATATTCTTCATTCATATAAATTGAATTTAATAAGAAATCTGCTGTTGCAATATTATTAGCAATAGGTATGTTATACACTACTGCTATTCTAAGTAATGCTTTAATATCAGGGTCATGAGGCTGTGCTTCAAGTGGATCCCATAAAAATACTACGAAATCAATATTTCCTTCAACGATTCTTGCACCAATTTGCTGGTCTCCACCTAGAGGACCGCTGTTAAATGCTTTAATAGGCAACCCTGTTTTGTCTGATAAAATACGAGCTGTTGTCCCTGTTCCACATAAAAAATGGTTTTTTAAGATATGTTTGTTCTCAGCTGCCCATGCTACAATATCATCTTTCTTACCATCATGTGCTATAAGAGCTATACGTTTCTGTTTACCAATCTTTAAACTTATGTTGTCAATATTCATATTATTTCCTCCATTTTAATAATTTCAATCTACATGTATTCTATTATAAATCTTAATATGTCCTAGATTCATTCTATTAAACATAACTTATTATTTCAATATAACTTTTAACTTTTTGTAAATTCTATATTTATTTACTTGTATGATATACTTTATTGTGATAAACTATTGAGTATGAAATTATAGATTAAGTGCTGAGTTTAAAGCATTATGACGATTTGTATCTTGTATTTCCATTAAAAAATCTTTTTTGGGACATCCTATTATTTTTTTGAAATATGCACATAATAGTAAATACAAATAAATAAGTTAACTGTAAATTTATGAACCATATACATAAAGGAGGTTTATATGAACAACCCAAGATATTCTGATATTACACCAGAGGTGAAAAATTTATCCCAATTATGTATTGAAAACAGCAATATTGACCCATCTCTTTATGCAAAATATGATGTTAAGAGAGGACTCCGAGATATTAGCGGTAAGGGTGTCTTAACAGGCTTAACCGAAATAGCAGATGTTCGTGCCTATGAAATGGACGGCGATAAAATGATTCCAAAACCAGGGCAATTATTTTATCGTGGATATAATGTTGAAGATATTATAAACGGTATAGATACTAAACAAAATCGCTTTGGATTTGAGGAAACAACATATTTACTTTTGTTTGGTACTTTACCAAATGAAAAACAATACAAAGATTTTTCTGAACTTCTTGCATCTTATCGTACACTTCCAACAAACTTTGTACGTGATGTTGTTATGAAGGCACCTACCAAAGATATGATGAATACCCTTGCACGTAGTGTGTTAACCCTATATGCATATGATGACCACGCAGATGATATTTCTATTCCTAATGTTTTGCGTCAGTCAATCCAGTTAATCGCTTTATTTCCTATGCTAGCAGTTTATGGATATCAGGCATATAGACATTATATACTTGGTGAAAGTTTATACATTCATATTCCTAAGGAAAACATTTCAACTGCAGAAGTAATACTAAGATTATTACGTCCAGATAAGAAGTATACACCTTTAGAAGCAAAAATACTTGATATTGCTCTAATTTTACATGCTGATCATGGTGGTGGTAATAACTCAACATTTACCAACCATGTAGTTACTTCAACTGGTACTGATACTTATTCTGCTATAGCAGCATCTCTAGGTTCTTTAAAAGGACCAAAACATGGTGGGGCTAATATAAAAGTTATTGAAATGTTTGAAGATATTAAGGAAAACGTTAAGGACTGGGAAGATGAAGATGAAATTCGAAGTTATTTAATTGATATTTTAGATAAAAAAGCCTTTGATAAATCAGGTTTAATCTATGGTATGGGACATGCTGTTTATAGTGTTTCAGACCCTAGAGCAGTAATTTTTAAACAATATGTTGAAGACTTGTCTAAAGAAAAAGAGATGACTGATGAATTTAGTTTATACGATAGTGTCGAACGTATTGCTGGTGAGGTTATTTCTGATAAGAGAAAAATCTACAAGGGAGTAAGTGCTAATGTGGACTTCTACAGTGGATTTGCTTATAAAATGTTAGGGCTTCCTACTGAACTATACACACCTATATTCGCAATATCAAGAATTTCAGGCTGGAGTGCACATAGGTTGGAAGAATTAATTAACTCAGGTAAGATTATACGTCCTGCTTATAAGAGTGTTTCAGAAGATATGGAATACATTCCTATGGAAGATAGATAACAAGTTTCACTTAGTATGTAATAAATACTCAGCAATAATTATATAAATAATAAATTAGTAAACAAAGGGAATAGTTCTAAAACATTAATCTAAAAATGTTTTAGAACCATTCCCCTTTTAATTAATTTACTTGGTAAATTAATCTTTTTTATTCCAGTCTTGTTCTTCTTTTTTCTTCTGAAAATAACTCCAATTACCCCCGTTGCTATAGCTGCACCGGCAAACATTGCTACTATTATCTTTACTAGCTTGTTTTTATTATATCCTAAGAAGCTAACTACTTTATCAAGGTCTCTTATATCATTTTCAATATAATCATTTTCCAAAATTTCTGGATCTAAATATGACAACATATTAATCAATCTTATTTCATCCATAAATACTATCCCCTCTCTGTAATAATTATCTCTTCTGTATCTAACATTTTCTTAATTTTTTTTCTGGTTCTTGATGTTTTACTGTCTACTGCCGAAACGGTTGTATTCATAACTTTAGCTATATGCTTTGAGGGCTGCAAGTAAAAATATTTTCTGATTATAAGTTCTTGTTCACTTGAATCCAGGCTTTTTATTATGGAATTAAACCTTTTAATATTTTCTTTATAGTCAATTTCCCTTTCCACATTTTGACTCTTATCTATATAATATTTAGCAATTTCAGAGACATCATCACCTATTTGATTTTTTTCATGTCTACTTAAATCTCTAAGTTTATTAATTGCAGTGTTTCTAACAATGATTTTTAAATAGGTTTTTAAAGATGCTTTTTTTACGTCATAATTACCCACATTATCCCACAATTTCAAATAAGTATCATTTACACATTCTTCAATATCTTCAATTCTATTTCCTAGGATACCTTTAGCTATATAAAATAATAGATTTTCATACTTTTGGGCAAGGGTTGTAAGTCCTAGTTGGTCGTCCTTTTTTATTAATTCTATAATTTCATTATCACTCAACTTTAAACCCCCTTTGTTATATACTTATACACATAAACATCTATAATCTTGCACTTATTCTAGATATAGACCATCTCTGGTGTAATTGTTACTTCCATTCCATAAAATCCACTCTTCATATCCTGCATCATAAACACCTTCAATTTGTTCACGTATTTGCTGCGCCCCATATTTTTGGTAATTAGCTATCCAAGGAGCAGTAAAGTCTTGTAGCCAAGGTCTTACATCTGCTATATGAGTCCCTTCTTCTACCTGGCTTAACACTTCTTTGGATGCTTGTAATGAGGCGAGTATTAAGTTATATGGTTCTAAGTCAGGATAAGCTATCCCATAAGATCCATCACTATAATGGGATGGGTAAATCATGGGACAAATGTAGTCTAGGTATTTTGCCATTTCTAAATAGTCTTGTCCTACTATCTCTTGGTCAATTTCAGAATCAATTATTGCTCCATAAACATCTGCTGAAACATAAGCATATGGACTTAATTTTTCATAAGCATATTGTGTAAACTCATTTATAATTTGGATTTTACTCTTTTCATCTGCTTGTGGACCAAAATCAACACTCTTCATACCTGAGTCTGTAGAAAACCTTATATAGTCAAATTGAATCTCATCAAATCCAATCTTAATAGCTTCTAGAGATATTTCAACAAGGTAATCCCACACTCTTTCATCGTAAGGATTTATCCAGCCAAGTCCAGCATTATCTCTAAACAAAGAGCCATCAGTATTTTTCAAACTATATTCTGGTTTATTCTCTGCTAGTAGAGGATCCTTAAATGCAACTATTCTAGCAATAAGATAAATATCTTGTTCTTTTAATTCTTTAATCAGTCCTTTTATATCCTTAATATAATTAGTTCCAGCATTTATTTCTTGAACCAAGTCATGTTCCATTTTATATGTTATTTCACCATTATCATTTTTAATGTCTATTACCATAGAATTTAGCTCAGTTTCTTTAACTAAATCTATCAATTCATTTATTTTATCTGATCCAGCCACTGGACCTGTGACGTAAATGCCTTTAGCCTTTACTTTTTCTGTCCTATTAGAGCTTACAACTTTATTTGAACTTACATCCTGTTCATCTATGTCTTCTGGACTTTCTTCTTCAATAAAATCCACATTATTATCGTTTTCTAATTCCTCTTCTAACTGGTCCTGGTGATTATTATCTACAAGATCCTTAGTATCTTCATCATCAATACTTTCATCAAAGCTTTCTTCAATATTTTCTTCAATGCTTTCCCCATTTTCATCTTCTTCATTAGCAAATAAAAAATCTAATGGGATTTTACCTTGTCCGACTAGTTTATAAGTTCCTATTCCCAACAAAATTCCAATTATTATTATTAATAGTATAATCAGAAAAAAGTTGCCTGGACCTTTTCTTTTATTTCTACGACGTTTCTTCTTTGTATTGCTGTAATCTATATACATATCTTTTTTACGCATTTTTGTCTCCTAAACTAATCATAGTAAATTCCTATCCACCTTTAATATTTCTTACAATTATTATCCCTATATCACTCTACATTATCCTTGCATAATAAATTAACAAAACTATTATTAATCTATTAAGTGACCATCATTTCCCTATTTCCCTATGTACATGAATATTTTTTATTTATATTCTTTTATAATTTTCTATTACAATGTTAACATGTTTTCTATATATCATAAAGAACAAAGTCATAAATCCTAAAAAGATTTCTTTGTTTTTATATGTTTAATGTATAAAATAAAAAATAGGTGCAATAATATAATTAATCTAATGATTTGATTAGATTACCCAATTTAATATACATTGTATGATTCCATACAAGTGTTTTTGGTATATTATACAAAAAGGATTAAAGTTTCGTTGGACTCCCCCTCCAACGAAAGTGCACAATATTTGTGCAACTAGCACCAAAGAAAAGTTAAATACTTATCCTCCCCTTTTATATGAAATAGCCTATTATTTTCTAATGATAGGCTATTTTTCTTTATTATATATTACTTTATTGACCAAGCAGTTTATACAGAGTAAAATACATAATAACTGTTAACAAATTATATGACTAGCTTATCCTTGAATTCTATAATAAGATGTTTATAGCTTATTAATATCAGAAAGGTTTGTGTGAAATGGATTTATTTGAATATATTAGAGAACAAAATATGGAGACAGAGTCTCCCCTTGCTGCTAGAATGCGTCCAACTTCACTAGAGGAAGTAGTTGGCCAAAAACATATAATCGGTAAGGGTAAACTTTTATATCGAGCAATTAAAGCAGATAAACTTAACTCAATTATATTTTACGGACCCCCAGGTACTGGTAAAACTACACTTGCTATGGTTATTGCCGCTACAAGCAAGGCAGTTTTCAAACAAATTAACGCCACTTCATCTGGCAAAAAAGACATGGAAGAAGTAGTAAAAAGTGCTAAAGAGGATATGGGCATGTATGGTAAAAAAACAATACTGTTTATTGATGAGATTCATAGGTTTAATAAGTCTCAGCAAGATTACTTACTACCCTATGTTGAAGATGGGACTGTAACATTAATCGGTGCAACAACTGAAAATCCCTACTTTGAGGTAAATGGAGCCTTACTATCTAGATCTATTATATTTGAGCTTTATCCTTTATCTAAGGAAGATATAAAGGAATTAATCTTACGTGCTATTAATGATAAAGAGAAAGGGATGGGTTCTTATAAAGCTAAAATAGATGACGATGCATTAGACTTTCTTGCCGATGTAGCTAATGGGGATGCTAGAGCAGCCCTTAATGCCATAGAACTTGGTATCTTGACCACTGACCGAAGAGATGATGGTTTTATACATATTACACTGGAAGTTGCTAGTGAATGTATCCAAAAGAGAGTTGTCAGATATGACAAAACTGGAGACAATCACTATGATACCATATCTGCATTTATTAAAAGTATGCGTGGCTCAGATCCTAATGCAACAGTTTACTACCTGGCTAGAATGCTCTATGCAGGAGAAGACATCAAATTTATTGCAAGAAGAATTTTGATCTGTGCAGCAGAAGATGTTGGTAATGCAGACCCTAATGCTTTAGTTGTAGCCACAGCAGCCTTTCAAGCAGTAGAAAGGCTAGGATTACCAGAATCAAGAATTGTGCTATCCCAAGCGGCACTTTACGTTGCTACTGCACCAAAAAGCAATACAGCATGTATATCAATAGAGGATGCTTTAAATGTTGTAGAAACAGAAGAGACACCAGAAATCCCCATCCATTTAAGAGATGCTCACTACAAAGGTGCAAAAAAGTTGGGGCACGGTGTGAATTATAAATATGCACATAACTATAAAAATCATTACGTTAAACAACAATACTTACCAGACCAGTTGAAAAACAGAACATTTTATCAACCTACAAATCAAGGTTATGAAAGACAAATAAAAGAGCATTTAAAAAGAATCAATGAAGAAGCTGATGATTAGATTAGGGCTCCTTATTTGATTCCTCTTACTTTGATTATCCCAATATATAATTGGGTATAATATACATATTACATGTATAAAGCTTATTCTTTATCGGACTTGTTTATATCATTATCTTTATCTTTAATTAAGCGATATACTAAGTTAACTGCATATATAAAAACTGGAACTGCAAAAGTACAAAAAACACTTGCTTTAAATAAGGAATGAGAATATTGTGAATCTATAAGTACACTAACTAATGTAAGAACATACATTAAGACAAGTAGAATTGCTCCAATCATAGCTAGTATTCTCTTTAGGTTTTTCATATATTACCTCTTTCTATTCAACTTGAATTTTATGGAACCATTATAACAAAACATAGGGCCTGATACAATGTTTTATCTTGTTTCGTTCCTATCGGAAAAAAGAACTGGTACAGCGATTTGTCTTGTTACGTTGCTATTGGAAAAAGGAGTTGGTATTTATTTCTAATTACAAAATAGTTTATAAGGGTGGAACCAGTGAAACTGAAGCTAAGAAATCCAAATTTATAGCCCACATTTCACCTGCTAATACTGAAGAAGAGGCTATTTCATTTATAAATGAAGTAAATAAAAAACACTATGACGCTAGCCATAATTGTACAGCCTATATAATAGGTAAAAATAATGAAATCACAAGATGGAACGATGATGGTGAGCCGTCTCAAACTGCTGGTTTACCAATGTTAAATGTTCTCCTTGGTGAAGAATTACATAATGTGGTAGCTGTGGTAACTAGATACTTTGGAGGTACACTTTTAGGAACTGGTGGACTTGTTAGAGCATATTCAGATGCCGTCAAAGAAGGAATAAAGTCTTGTGTGATTATAGAAAAACAACTAGGAAAAATAATTCATCTAACAATGGATTATACTTCTCTTGGAAAAATACAATATATTTTATCTGAGGAACAAGTTCCTATAGTTGATACTACTTATACTGATGTTGTAGAAATGACTTATATAGATCCTAACCCGGAAAGTAAGAAGATAGAAAAACAATTATTAGAAGCAACTAGTGCTAGCATTAAAATTATACCTAAAGAGCAAGTATATTTTTCTAATTACAATGGGAAACTTCTTTTATTCGATTCTTAAATACAACAAAATTACACTCTAGTGTACTTTTTCTATTGGTATGTAGAGATAAAATTAATATTGCTTTATTTTATTAATACAATTTGGTATAATAGCACAGTAAAGGAGGTTTCTTATGGACTTTAGTAAAAATGGAATATCTAAGAAACAGCAGCAAATGAAGTCTAGTACTAGTAAGGTAAGTTCTAAATCCAAAGTACACATAATTCGTTTGCTAGTTATTTTTGTCGTGATTCTTGCTATTTTTGGAGGATTAACTGGTTTTGGTCTAATTAATGGAATGTTAGATAGCGCACCAGAAATCGACCAAATTAACGTCATACCCACTGGATATAAAACAAGCATATATGATAAAGACGGCAAACTAATTGAAACTTTAGTTGGAGCCGGTTCCAATCGTGAATATGTTACAATAGAACAAATTCCTGAACCATTAAAAAATGGTTTTATTGCTATAGAAGATGAACGCTTTTACGAGCATAGTGGTATAGATGTAAAGGGGATTTTCCGTGCCTTTTTTGTTGGTCTAAAGCAAGGGGAGTTTGACCAGGGTGCGAGTACAATAACCCAACAACTTATTAAAAACCAAGTATTTGAAGGTGGCGCAGAAGATAACTTTGTAGATCGTTTTGTTAGGAAAATGCAAGAACAGCAACTTTCAATTAAACTTGAACAAAAGCTTGAAAAAAACCAAATTCTTGAATATTATTTAAATACAATTAATCTAGGTGCAGGTACATACGGTGTTCAAACTGCTTCAAACAGGTATTTTAATAAGGACGTAAATCAACTTACTTTATCTGAATCATCAGTTATTGCTGCTATAGCACAGTCACCTACTAACTTAAACCCTATAAGTAATTCTGAAAACAATGCTCAAAGACGTGACTTAGTTCTTAATAATATGTTAAGACTTGGACTCTGCACACAAGAAGAATATGACACAGCTATGGCAGATAATGTATATGATAGAATCTTAGCTGTAAATGAAGAATTCGGGGACGATGCATATAACAGTTATTTTGTTGATGAAATTATCGACCAAGTGCAAAACGACCTTGTTGAAATTGGATATACCAAAACCCAAGCAAGTAATGCCATATATACAGGTGGTTTAAGTATATATACCACTTTAGATTCTGATGTACAAAATATAATTGATGAGGTTTATGGTAATGAAGAGAATTTTCCACCTTTATATGATGGATACTCTTGGAACTATTTTTCTTCATCTAATAATAGCATCGGCAAGTATTCTTATTGGGAATTACAAGATTATCGCTTATCAGTTCAAAAAAATAATGGAGATACAGTTCATTATCAACCAACTGATTTTGAAGAGTTCTTTTTAGAACATGATATTATAGAAATTTTTGAAAACTCAGAAAACTTAAGAAATAAATTCACTGCAGAAGAATTAGAAAACTTTTTAAATTCTAATCCTAAATTTACACTTTATTTTTCAAGAAAAGAACATGCGGATTTCTTTATAGAATCATTTAAAGATGTAGTTGTAGAAGAAGGTGAGTATATACTTGGAGAAAGTTATGATTTAGTAATCCAACCTCAATCTTCATTTGTAATTATGGAAAACATAAGTGGACATGTTGTTGGTATTGCTGGTGGTAGAGGACCAAAAACAGGTAACCGTACACTAAACCGGGCTACTGGTTCTAAGAGACAACCTGGTTCTACTTTCAAACCATTAGCAGTTTACCTTCCAGCTTTAGATTCTGCTGATATGACATTAGCAACTATAGTAGATGATGCTCCATATAACTATCCAAATGGTCGTGAAGTACAAAACTGGTACGGCAAGGCTTATGAAGGGTTAACAACACTAAGAAGATCTCTTTATAGGTCCATGAATGTCAATACGGTAAAAATCCTTATGGCAATTTCACCAGAACTTGCAATGAATTATTTGAGTGAAGATAATTTAGGATTTACAACACTTGACCCTATTAATGATTTAGTTCCTTCTTTAGCACTTGGTGGAATAACTGAGGGTGTTTATAACGATGAACTAACAGCTGCTTTTGCTTCCATTGCTAACGATGGATTATATACAGAGCCTACTTATTATACTAAGATTTTAGATCATGATGGTAAAGTATTAATTGATAACCAACCAAGAACTAAACAAGTTATAAAAGAATCTACTGCATTTTTATTAACTGACACTATGGAAGATGTACTAAATCATCCTAATGGTACTGGTTCAGCATATCGGTTTAGAAACTCCAATATGCCTGTTTCAGGTAAAACTGGTACAACAACAGATGATATAGATCTATGGTTTTCTGGCTATACACCTTATTATACAGCTAGTATTTGGTCTGGTTTTGATAACAATGTTGACCAAGAAGAAAAAGATTATTTCAAAAACCTTTGGGTAACAATAATGGAAACAGTTCATGAACATTATGAACTAGAACCTGCGCCATTTGAAAAGCCAGATTCAGTTGTATCTGCTAAAATTTGTACAAAGAGTGGTAAACTTGCTGTTGATGGTCTATGTGATAAATATATTGGTGGTTCAACAATTAGAACCGAATATTTTGCTAAAGGTACAGTTCCTAAAAATGTATGTGATGCTCATGTAAAACTAAGAGTATGCAAGGATACAAACAAAATAGCTAATGACTATTGTCCTGAAGATTCAATTGAAGAAAATGTATATTTAGTAAAAGAAGAAAACTATGGTACACCAACTAAAGATACACCATTTATATTACCTGAAAACACTGAGGTTTGTGATGTTCATAACCCTCTTACTGAATTTTTTGAAAACTTTATCCCGGGTGATGATGAGGATTTAGATATTGACCCAGAAGTTGGTCCAATACTTCCAAGTCCTACTCCTGCTCCTACACCTACTACTCCTCCAGAAACTGAGGAGACTGAGGCCCCAGGAGATTAAGTTTTTCAATCATATATAAGACCTATAAGGACATTAAGCATTATCTTAAGTGCTTAATGTCCTTTAATCTATATTAAAAACACTTATATGCTTAAAAATTGTATAACACATAATATTATAATATTGTTTTGCAAAGTTATCTATTTAGTATATTTTATAACTTAAGCATATAAATGTTTGAAATATTAAGTTCCCTTTGTTTGTTAAAATACTATTGGCAATTATAATGTATAATATTCATTTCTTATCTTTCTACTCACCTTTCATTTTTGGATTAAAAAATAATGAAGTAATATATCCAAATATTAATGCTCCTGATACACCTACAGCCATAGCAGTAAATCCTCCTTCAAATAATCCTATGAAACCAGATTTATCAATTCCATCTTTTACACCTTTAAATAAAGTATTTCCAAATCCTAATAAAGGAACTGTTGCTCCTGCGCCTGCCCATTCTGCAAATGGTTGATAGACTCCTATTGCTCCTAATACAGCGCCACTACACACTAATAGAACCATTATTCTACCTGGCATAAGTTTTGTCGTATCCATTAATATTTGAACTGCTC
>CAZXSM010000006.1:0-44547 GCA_964643255.1 uncultured Lachnospiraceae bacterium | reverse complement strand
TTAGGATAATTGGAGGTTTCTTCCTTGAATCGTCCGGAAATATTACTATTTATAAAGTGCCCTTCTTCATCTAATGGTTCATTAGCTTGAGCAACTATATATCTATCTTCTTCATCTGCGGTAAAGTATCTTATTTCATTAGTAACTTTTGGATTCTTTGGGTCAGATTTATCAACTATCCTATAAGGTGCTTCAATAAATCCATAACCATTAATCTTTGCATAAGTAGCAAGTGAGTTAATTAGACCTATGTTTGGTCCTTCTGGAGTTTCAATTGGACACATTCTACCATAATGAGAATAGTGAACGTCACGTACCTCGAATCCAGCACGATCTCTTGATAATCCTCCTGGTCCTAGTGCTGACAAACGCCTCTTATGTGTAAGCTCACCTAATGGATTGTTTTGATCCATAAACTGTGACAATTGAGAGCTACCAAAAAACTCTTTTACAGATGCCGTTACTGGTTTAATGTTAATTAGTGATTGTGGAGTTATAGTGTCTATGTCTTGTGTAGTCATGCGTTCACGAACTACACGCTCCATTCTAGATACACCTATCCTGTATTGGTTTTGAAGAAGTTCACCAACAGAGCGGATTCTTCTGTTACCAAGGTGATCAATATCATCAGCATAACCAACATTATATTCTAAGTGAATGTTATAATTAATTGACGCAAATATATCTTCTCTTGTAATGTGTTTAGGTATAAGCTCATTTATATTCTGACTAATGGCATACCTAATATATTCTTCTTCATTTTCTTCTAAAATTGTCTTAAGTACAGGATAATAAACATTATCAACAATACCAAGCTCTTCTTTATCTTCCTCATCTAATGGTAGGAAGTTGCTAATATCAACCATCATATTAGAAAGTACTTTAACATTTCTTTCTTCTGTTTGTACTTCAATTGATGGAGTTGCTGAGTTTTGAATATTTATAGCTAATTCTTCAGTTATTTGCTCTCCTGCCTCAGCAATAATTTCACCTGTTGCTTGATCAATTACATCTTCTGCTAAAGTAAAACCTAGCACTCTATTTACAAAATGTAGTTTTTTGTTAAATTTGTAGCGACCTACCTTTGCTAAATCATATCTTCTTGAATCAAAGAACATATTATTGATTAATGTTTCAGCGCTTTCAACTGATAAGGGCTCGCCTGGGCGCAATTTCTTATATAATTCCAGTAAACCACTTTCATAACTATCAGATATATCCTTCTTTAAGCTAGCTAAAATTTTTGGTTCATCACCAAAAATTTCTGTTATTTCTGCATTGGTACCTACACCTAATGCACGTATTAAAACAGTAACAGGAGTTTTTCTGTTTCTATCCACTCTTACATTAAAAACATCCTTCTTATCTGTTTCATATTCTAACCAGGCTCCCCTATTAGGAATAACCGTAGTATTAAAAAGTTCTTTTCCGGTTTTATCATGTTCTACTGAATAATATATTCCGGGAGAACGTACTAGCTGACTAACTATTACCCTTTCTGAACCATTAATAATAAACGTGCCGGTATCTGTCATTAACGGTAAATCTCCCATGAAAATATCATGTTCGTTAATTTCATCATTTTCTCTGTTATGAAGTCTGACTTTTACTTTAATAGGAGCTGCATATGTAGCATCTCTATTTTTGCATTCCTCAATAGAATATTTAATTTCATCAACATTTAATTTGAAATCAACAAACTCTAAGCTTAAATTATCACTGAAATCAGTGATTGGAGAAATGTCGTCAAAAACTTCCTTGAGTCCTTCATCAAGAAACCACTTATAAGAGTCCTTTTGAACTTCAATAAGATTAGGCATATCTAATACTTCTTTTTGTGTTCCGTAACTCATTCTAACACCATTGTCGATTTTGACTGGATGGATTCTGTTTTTAACCATTGACGTTTTTCACCTCTTGAATTTTTATAGATATTCTTATCATTCCCAAAATATGGTACATTTAACATACTTAAGGAATATTTTTGAATAATTTTTAGAAAACACTTTTATTTTTTTAAATTATATGATATAATATTTACATAGTTGTGGTTCGTAAGCATAAAAGTGCACCTTTCATGTTATCATATAATTTTATTGAAGTCAACAATATTGTTGACTTTATTTTTATGTTTTTATATGGCAAAAATATCCTCGTAGTGAAACACTACGAGGATATTTTTTTATTTTACTTTGTTTATTACTTAATAGTAACAACAGCGCCTTCTGCTTCAATTTTTTCTTTGTATTCTTCAGCTTCTTCTTTACTTACGCCTTCTTTAACTGCCTTAGGTGCTTCGTCAACTACTGCTTTAGCTTCTTTCAAGCCAAGTCCAGTGATTTCACGAACAACTTTAATAACTTTAACCTTGTTAGGGCCAATTTCTGTTAATTCTACATCAAATTCAGTTTGTTCTGCACCTGCTCCTGCTCCACCGTCTTCTCCTGCAGCAACTACTACACCAGCTGATGCGGAAACACCAAATTCTTCTTCACATGCTTCTACTAATTCATTTAATTCTAATACTGTCATTTCTTTAATTACATCAATAAATTCTTGAGTTGTCATTCTTTTTTCCTCCAAAATATTCTTTTTTATTTAAGCCTAAGCTGCTTCTTCTTTCTTTTCAGCGATTTGTTTAATAACACGTGCAAAATTACCAACTGGAGCTTGTAAGCTTCCAAGTAATCTTGAAATAAGTACTTCTTTTGATGGAATCTTAGCAATTTTTGCAATTCCTTCTCCATCGAAGTATTTTCCTTCGATAACACCTGCTTTAAATTCAATGGCTGGAGCTTCTTTAGCTACCCCATTAATTATTCTCGCTGGTGCTGTTGCATCAGATGTCCCAAAAGCTATTGCTGTCGGTCCGTCTAAATGCTTCGCTAGCTCTTCGTACTGTGTTCCTTCAAATGCTCTGTTTAACAATGTGTTCTTATACACCTTATATATAATATCTTCTTCTCTTAATTGTTTACGCAGTTCTGTGTCTTCTGCTACAGTTAGTCCACGATAGTCAACTAAGATTGCTGAGTGAGCTTCTTCCATATAAGATTGTATTTCTTCAACTATAGATTTTTTAGCTTCAATATTTGCCAAGTTAGTGCACCTCCTTATAGAATGTCTACTTTAAAACAAATAAAAACCCTTGCGTAAGACAGCAAGGGTTCAAGTTATCTTTTATAATATCTTGTTTTATATCCCTCGGTAGGCGTCTTCTACTTATGCTTATAATAAATACAATAACTATTTATTAATTATATTTAATCAGCACCTACTGTCTTCGGCAAATTACGTTTTTAACTTTATCATAAATTTATTAAGATGTCAATCATAAAACAATCCACTAATTAAATTAGTTTTGCAGGATTAACTTTTACACCAGGTCCCATTGTAGATGTTAGTGCAACACTTCTCATATATTGACCTTTTAATGCTGCTGGTCTTGCTTTAATAATTTCATCCATTAGCGTTTGGAAGTTGTCCGCTAGTTGTTCTTCAGTAAATGATACTTTTCCTATTGGCACATGTATAATGTTTGCTTTATCTAACCTATATTCAACTTTACCAGCTTTGATTTCCTTAACAGCTTCACCAACATCTTGAGTAACTGTTCCAGATTTTGGGTTAGGCATTAATCCTTTAGGCCCAAGTACACGTCCTAAACGACCTACTACACCCATCATATCTGGGGTTGCTACTGCAACATCAAAATCAAACCAGTTTTCATTTTGAATTTTATCCGCATATTCATCTGATCCTACATAATCTGCTCCTGCAGCTTCAGCTTCTTCAACTTTATCACCTTTGGCAAAAACCAATACTTTAACACTTTTGCCTGTACCATGTGGTAATACTATAGCTCCACGTACTTGTTGATCAGCATGACGACTATCTACATTGAGCCTAACATGTAGTTCAACTGTTTCATCGAACTTTGCAGTTGCATTACTTTTAACTAAACTGATGGCTTCATCAGGATCATAAAGATTTGTTTTATCTACGCTTTTTACAGCCTCTAAATATCTTTTTCCTCTTTTCAATTCTTGTAACCTCCTTGTGGTATTAGCGGGATCTCCCTCCCACATTAATTTATTATTATTCTTCTACAGTAATACCCATACTTCTAGCTGTACCTGCCACCATTCTCATTGCAGCTTCTAAAGAGCCAGCATTTAAGTCTGGTTTCTTAATTTCAGCGATCTTTGCAAGATCATCTTTTGAAACAGTTGCAACTTTCTTTTTATTTGGTTCACCAGAACCCAAATCAATTTTACATGCTTTCTTTAATAATATTGATGCTGGTGGTGTTTTTGTAATAAAAGTAAAGCTTCTGTCTTGATATACTGTAATAACTACTGGAATTAGCATTCCATCTTGATCTGCTGTTCTTGCATTAAATTCTTTTGTGAATTGAACTATATTTACACCATGTTGTCCTAATGCTGGACCAACTGGTGGCGCTGGTGTTGCTTTCCCAGCAGGAATTTGCAATTTTATATAACCTGTAACTTTTTTTGCCATAATAGCGTACCTCCTGAATTCTGTGGTTTTATCGGGATTGCCCTCCCACCATCCTTTAACTACATAAAACTAGTTAGGATGTCTTTAAATTTTTCTGACTTCTGTGAAACTTATCTCTACAGGAGTTTCACGGCCAAACATATCTACGTTAATAGTAACACTTTGTTTATTAGTATTTATAGATTTGATTACACCTGGAGTATTCTCCCACACACCGGAAATTACTTCAACTGTATCGCCAACCTCAAAATCTACAACAATGTTTTGAACCTTGTCTTCTCCTAGACCCATTTGAGAAACTTCCATATCTGAAAGTGGTATAGGTTTAGAACCAGGACCAACAAAACCTGTCACCCCTCTAGTATTCCTAACCACATACCAAGTATCCTCATTCATTACCATGTGGATTAGAACATAGCATGGGAAATCCTTTTTTGTTACAACTTTACTTACCCCATTCTTAACTTCTATATCCTCATGTACTGGTACACTGACCTCTAGTATTTGGTCTTGAAGTTTTCGGTTTTCTATTGTTTTTTCTATATTGGCTTTTACTTTGTTTTCATAACCTGAATAAGTATGAATTACATACCAATTCGCATTAGACATATTATCACCCATATCCTATATAAACAGTCCCATAGCTGATTTTATAATAACATCAACCAAAGCAATAACTACACTCAGGATAAGAGTAATAACGATAACTGCAAAAGATTGTTTAAACAAGGCTTCCTTTTTGGGCCAAGTAATTTTATCAAACTCTTTTTTGATACCCTGCCATCTACTTGTTTTTTTCGACTTTTTAGCAGTAGTATTATTTGCTTCTCCCATGTTTCTTCCTTCCTTACTCACCTTTTAAGGCTTAAATGAAATATATTTACAATTATTACTTTGTTTCCTTGTGTATTGTGTGTGAATTACAAAATTTACAAAACTTTTTAGTTTCCATCCTATCTGGATGTTCCGTTCTGTTTTTTGTAGTGTCATAATTACGTTGTTTACATTCAGTACATGCCAATGTGATTCTTGTGCGCACAACTTCCACCTCCGATTATTAATTACTTTAATGCCCAAAATATTGACTAATAATTTTGAGCACAAAAAAAAGACCTCTTCCATCGCTAGATTAATATAACACAATTAATTCTGTCCGTCAATATTTTTTTAATTATTTTTAATATAGGTTGAAATTATTTTTCTTAAATTCTTAAGCATATTCCTACTTAAAAGTCCAATTATTATACCGGTAATAATACCACCTATTACTAATATAGGTAAATAATTAATTATACTTGCTGTTTCCAACAAAATGGATGCCACAAATAATTGACCTATGTTGTGGGACACTCCTCCCACAACGCTTACTCCAACTATAGAAAAATTATCTGTTTTTTTAAACAAGCTCATAACTATGAAACTTAATAATCCCCCAGCTATGCTGTAAATCATTGTGAACGTATTACTGAATGTAAAGGCTACTAAAACAATACGTACCATCGATATAATAAACCCATCTTTATAACCAAAAGCATAAAGAGCTATTACAATAACAATATTAGCAAGACCCAACTTAATTCCAGGTATTGCGATACTAAATGGTAAGATTGCCTCAATATAACTAAATATAAAAGCTAAAGCAACAAACATTCCAAGAAATGCAATTCTTCTAGTACCACTAAAACTCGGACTTTTCATTAAGTTATTCCTTCCTAAATATGCCTTGTTATACTGTAACACTTTCTTTTTCTATTACAAATTCTGAAAGAATTACTCCTGTTGGACATTTCTTAGCACATTCTCCACAGTTAACACATTTATCATAATCAATTTTTGCAAGATTTTCCTTAACATGTACAGCATCATAATCACATGCTTTCTCACACAATTTACAAGCAATACATCCAATATCGCATGCCTTTTTAACTTCTCTACCTTTGTCATTAGAGTTACATATTACGAAATGTCCTGTGTTTTCATAAGGAACTAATTCAATAAGATCCTTTGGACATTCTGTAATACATAGTTCACATGCAGTACATTTCTCCTTATCAACTAGAGCAATGCCATCCACAATATGAATAGCATCAAAAGCACACACTCTTACACAAGAACCATATCCCATGCACCCATATTCACATTGTTTAGGTCCACCACCCGGTGCCATATCTGCTTCTCTACAATCTTCTATTCCATGATAATTTAATTTATCCCTCGTTTTATCACTTGTTCCTGCACATTTTACAAAGGCAACTTTTCTACCAGATACTTCTATCTCAGTTCCTAATAAATTCGCAATTTCTACGTGAACATCACTGCTTGCAACTGTACAAGCATCTGCCCCTGCCTCTCCTGAAGCAATTGCGCTTGCACATCCTTCACATCCTGGATAACCACAGGCACCGCAGTTTATTCCTGGAAGCAAATCTAAAATTAATTCTTCATTTACATCTGCTTCTACTGCAAGTTGCTTTGCAGCAACTCCTAGTAAAATACCTATTACAATTCCTGCTCCGCCAACTACAAGGGTTGCACTAATTATACCAGATGCATTAATACTTAAAATTGGAAGGCTCTTAACTATATTCAAACTTACAACCACATCAATTAAATTCATTACTTATTTGTCTCCTTCTATATTAATCCTCCAAAACCATAAAATGCCATAGCCATTAATCCAGAAGCTACTAAAACAATAGGGGTTCCTTGCCATGTTTTAGGCACATCATTGTTTATACATTTCTCTCTTATACCTGCTAAAAGAATAATTGCAAACAGAAAACCTACCGCTGTTCCAAAACCATTTATAACACTCTTTATAAAAGAATAATCTTTTTGAACATTAATTAAAGCGACACCTAGAACTGCACAGTTTGTAGTAATAAGTGCTAAATATACACCTAGGGATTCATAAAGTTGATGAAAATACTTCTTTAGTATCATTTCAACTAATTGCACTAATGCTGCAATCACCAATATAAATACAATTGTCTGCAAATATTCTAAGTCTGTCGGTTTCAATATATAATTATATATTACACTTGTTACCGCTGATGATACCGTTATAACAAAAACAACAGCAAGTCCCATGCCAGTTGCCGTTTCAATTTTCTTAGAAACTCCAACAAAGGAGCAAATACCTAGAAATTGGTTAAGCACAACATTATTAACAAGTATAGCTGAAATAAAAATTATTAATAATTCACCCATTTATAGTCTTCCTCCTATTCCTTCTCTTCATCATTGGACTCTACTGAGCCACTACCGCAACTCATGCAGTTGCCATTACATGTTCCACTAGAATCGTCATCAATAACATTCGTTGCTGATTTCAATTTGAATTTGTTTTGTAGGGCTGCTAGAATCCCAACTACAAAGAAGGCTCCAGGAGCAAGTACAAATATACTAATAGGTTCATATGAATCTGGCATAATTTGATATTCAAAAACTGTTCCACTTCCTAATATTTCACGTACAATACCAATTGCCAATAGGCCTATAGTAAATCCTATACCCATTCCCAGTCCATCCATAAAAGACATTCCTATCGAATTCTTAGATGCATATGATTCTGCTCTTCCCAATATAATACAATTCACTACTATAAGAGGAATATATATACCCAAAGACTCATATAATCCTGGAGTATAAGCTTCCATTATAAATTGTACAACAGTAACTAGAGAAGCAACTATAACTATATATGCTGGCATTCTAACATTCTCAGGAATTATTTTCCTAAGTGCAGATATAATAATATTCGATGCAACAAGTACTGCGGTAGTCGAAAGCCCCATGCCCAAAGCATTACTTGCTGAAGATGTTACTGCAAGTGTTGGACATAAACCAAGCATTAGAACAAAAATAGGATTTTCAAATATTACACCGTCTAAAAAAGGCTTTAAATAATTATTCTTTGTTTTCTTTTGTTTTACATTATTACTCAAGTTATTGCACCTCCTAATTATCAATGCTAGTAGACTCATTCAGAAATAGAATCCCACCATTAATAGCTTCTAATACTGCGTCAGTTGTCATTGTTGCACCACTTATTCCGTCTACTTCGTTCTCTTCACTAGGGTCTGAATTGGTTGCAACAAACTCACTTGCTTGTTTTCCAACAAACTGGTCTTTAAATTCCGGATTATTTGCATTTTGTCCAAAACCAACAGTTTCATTAAGTACTAAGAATTCTAATCCTTGCATGGTACCATCAAGAGAATATCCCATTGATATAGTAATATCTCCACCATATCCGCTACCACTTGTAACTGACATAACATGTCCCATTGGATTCCCATTAACATCCTGAGCCAGAAGAACCTCATCTATTGTAACATTATCAAAACCATTCTGGCTTAATAAGTCCTCTGGTGCAGTTTTTGCATTTTTCTCAAGTTCTTCATCAGGTATAAAACTTTGTGCATCCTCATATACAGACTGGTAAGCTAACCTTTTTGCCTCAAGATCTCTTTCTTGTATTATTGGTTTAGTAATTTCATATGCAACACTAAGAGCAAGTCCTGAAATAAGGGTAATAACAAATAAAACCAAAGCATCTTTAATTATTGAATTCTTAGCTTTTGTTTCGTTTTTAGTATTAGTCATATGCTTTTACCCCCTTACCAAAGGTTCTTGGACGAACATATTTATCTATTATAGGAACTAACAAATTACTGAAAATAATTGCATAAGAAACTCCTTCTGCAGAGTTTGAATATACACGGAAAACCCCAGTCATAATTCCTAAAATAATTCCATATACGACCCTTCCCCTATCTGTGATTGGAGAAGTTGTATAGTCTGTAGCCATAAATATAGCTCCTATCATTAGCCCGCCACCACATAAATGCGCAAGTAAAAAGCTAGGATCCAAACCTTGTCCTCCAAATATAGCCATAAAAATAACAAATGATCCAAGATAAGAAACTGGTATTGTCCATTTTATAACTTTTTTTATTATCAAGTATACGCCACCAATTATTAAAGCAAATGTACTAGTTTCTCCAATTGCTCCACCAGTATTCCCCAAAAACATATTAAGAACATTAACGCTTTCTCCTGCTTTTAAGGCAGTAAGTGGTGTAGCACCTGTAATTCCATCAACCGCTAAAGCACCATGTGTTAAATAGTCGGTTATACCTGGGGCAGCAATTCCTAGTCTTGCTACTGAAAAATTTGACATAGTGCTGCCAAAACTAATGACAAGGAAAACTCTAGCACCAAGGGCTGGATTCATAAAGTTTTGCCCTATACCTCCAAATAACATTTTAATAACTAATATTGCAAATATACCCCCTACTGCTCCCATCCACAATGGGGCATTAACTGGCATATTAAGTCCTAATAACAATCCTGTTACTACAGCACTTAAATCTCCTGTAGTCAGTGGCAACTTCATTGCCCTTTCATAAATATATTCTGTTAATAAACATGCAACAATACAAGTTAAGATCATCAACAGAGCTTTTATTCCAAAATTGTATATTCCAAACACACTAGCTGGCACTAATGCAATTATTACATCTCTCATTATAGAAGTCGTAGAATCTTCACTAAATACATGTGGAGATGGAGAAACATTAAACATGTCTTTCAACTAAAACACCTCTTTCTATTCTTTATTTTTCTTTTTCGATTGTATGCTTCTTTTAGTTTCTTTAAAAGATTGAGTAAGTCGTATTTTAGCTGGACATGCATAAGAACAACATCCACATTCTATACATTCCATTCCATCTAAATCCATAAATGCTTCCTCATCATAACGACTAGATGCCACATACATTCTTTGAGGAACTAGGAACTCAGGGCAAACATCCACACATCTTCCACAATGAATACATGCTGTTTGCTGCCAATATGCATTTTCATCAAATGTAAAACAAACTAATCCTGAAGTATATTTACTTACCGGTACGTCTAAATTATATATTGCATAGCCCATCATTGGACCACCACATATTATTTTCTCAGGCTTCTCCTTAAATCCACCTGCTGCTTCTATAACTTCAACCATACTTGTCCCATTAACAACACGGTAGTTTTGAGGGTCTTTAATGGCATCACCAGTTATAGTCATAACATTAGTTAGTAAAGGAGTACTTTTTGCAACCGCCATATAAGTAGCAACAACTGTATCAACATTATTAACCAAGCACCCTATGTCAGCTGGTAACATTGTTGAATTCATTTCACGACCTGTTAATGAATTTATAAGTTGCCTCTCTCCACCTTGTGGATATTTTGATGGAAGAGAAGCAACTTCTATTTTAGGCTCCTTAGATGTTAACTCCTTTAATAATTCAATAGCTTTTGGTTTATTGTCTTCTATAGCAATAATTCCTTTAGCATTAGGAAACAAGGTCAAAATTATCTTAAGGCCATCAATTACCTTTTCAGGTTCTTCCATTAATACCCTATAGTCATTAGTCAGATATGGCTCGCATTCTGTACCGTTAACAATCATATATTCAATCTTATCATCACTTTTAGGATCAAGTTTAACATGAGTTGGAAAAGCTGCTCCACCAAGACCTACAATTCCTGCCTCTTTAATTATGTTACGAATTTCTTCTTTTGAAAGATTGGAGTAGTCTCTTTTTTCTCCAAATCCTTCTATAGTTCTATAAACATTGTCATTTTCAATAACTATAGATTCTGCTTTTATTCCTGATGCAGTCAATCTTGGCTCAACAGCTTTTACAGTTCCAGATACCGAACTAAGTACATTAGCAGAAATATTACCTCGAGCTTGTCCGATCTTTTGCCCCTTAAGCACATAATCTCCTTTAGAAACTATAGGTTCAGCACTTACACCTATATGTTGCATTAAAGGAAATACTAACTCCCCTTTAGGTAAAAGGTTTTTTATAGGCTTGTCCATTGATATTTCTTTGCCATCATATAGGTGGACTCCACCTCTCCAACTTCTTCCCATTTCTTCATCCTTCCTTTGTATAAGATATTAAATATAATTTTTATATTTATTATAAATACCTGTTTCTTTATAATTTATTTTCTAGTCAATACGCTATATTATACCGGACTTAAAGATGATGTGTCAAATTTGTTATATTATTAACAAACAAGGCATTATTAAAACAACTACTAAAATCCTTGTAAATTAATTATAATCAATTTACAAGGATTTTAGTAGTTGTTCTTATAAGTTCCCCCTAATTCTTTTTCTCATTTAGATATTTTGCTTTTGTTGCCATCCCACCACGTATATGCCTTTCTTTTTTATTCAGATTTAATACTTTTCTAACTTCTCCTGCTAGGGACGGACTAATTTGTTCAAGACGTTCTGTAACATCTTTATGTACAGTTGTATCTTAAAAGAACTCTTTTTCTTGCTTACATTTATAAATATCAATTATATATATCCTTACCAACCCTTTCTGATCAACACTTACCTTGTCTATAACTTTTTTCATATAACTATTACTTATTTGATAGCTATCAATAAGATTATCTAAATTCATAATTAATTCTTTTAAATTTTTTTCTACTATATACATTTTATCTGTTTTCTTACTAATCACCTTTAGACTCTTGTTGATAAAATCCCTATCCTCATCTAATTCATTAATATGAGTTTTAAGTTCTGATAAGGAAATAATATCTTCTTTATATAAATTAATGTATTTCTCTTCCATTCTTTCTAGCTTTTTGAGTTTCCCCTCATATTCCTTTACATTTAAGAAGTCACTATCTTCTTCCTTTAACTTTTTACAAAGCTTTCTCATTATATAATTAACATGGTCATCCTCATCAGTCAGGATATTAATGACATACTCTTTTATATTAGTTAATAAGTCTCCTTCATCTATAGATGTTTTGTTCTGACAGAAGTCTATACCATTAGAGTTTCTTCCCTTACATACCCATCTGATGTAAGTGTTCTTATATCTTCTTACTAATCTCCTATAATGATGACCACAACATTCACACCAGATTAACTTACTAAAAGAATATTTTTCTGATGTTCGTTCTTCAGTTTTGCTTTGCTTGATTTTACGTGTTTTTATTATAGCACTGGCTTTGTCGAATATATCCTTTGATACTATCTGAAGTTCTGGCTTATCAACTATAATCCACTTATCAGGATCATTTCTCTTCCTTCTTCCCGTTAAAAAATCAGCCACTTCCTCTTTTCCATTAATAATCTTTCCTATATATATTTCATTGGTTAAGATACGCATAACACTCGTCTGTGTCCAACTACAATCTCTTTTGGTCCTAATACCTTGCTCATTAAGGTACTTTGCTATGTTTGCTGATCCCTTTAGATTCTTTGTGTACATTTTAAATATTTTCCTTATCACCTTTGCTTCTTCTTCATCTATATATAGATTATAGTAATCACCACTTATTTTATTATAACCATAACAAAGATTAGGAACCCTTCCATTCTTCGCGTTTACCCTCTTACCAAACTTAACTCTTTTAGATATATTAGCACTTTCTTCCTGGGCAATCGCACTAAGCAAAGTAAGCATAAATTCTGAACTCTCAGATGATGATTGATCATAATTTACAAAAATAACCTTAACACCATAAGATTTTAACCTTCTAATGCTAGTTAAGAAATCTACTGTATTCCTTGCCAGTCTCGAGACATCCTTAATCAATACAAGTTCAAATTTATTATCTTTTGCATCTTCTAATAATTTCTGCAGTTGCAACCTGTTTTTAATTCTAGTACCTGATTTTCCTTCATCTGCATATATATGAAGTAAATCATAATCATGTCTCTTTGCATATTCTAAAAAGAACTCTCTTTGATTGTCTAAGCTATCTAATTGCTCATCCTTATTGGTAGACACCCTACAATAAGCTACTGTCTTCAATTTTTTCTTCACCTTCTAAAAATAAAATCTTGTCAATAAACTCTTTTGGGTTCTCCCTAACCTTTTCTAGCAAAACATCCACAACAAGATCACACAAATAGATAGCAAACTCACTTTCTTCATTAATATTGCAAACTTTAACTTTCAGCTGCTTCTTCATTTCGCAGCCCCCTTAACCTTAATTTCTACATTATATGCCTGTACTCATAAAATATGATTTAATACAATTTCTGTATGGCAGAATAAAAGTGGGTAACCATACATTGATAGCAAGCATAAAGAAGACATCCCTGTATCGTCCTTATGTTTGATATTAAGGTATAGTTACCCACTTCTGTTCTATGATTAATTAAAAAGCTTTATATTCTATATAAGTCTCTTTATATATTCTACATCAATTAACCCAATAGAATTCTTATATTATAGCTATTAGCACAAAGTTTAAGATAAATAGTAAAGCAGTCACCCATATAATCCAGTGTACTTCTTTTGCTTTGCCTTTTGCAGTCTTGATTAGACAATAAGTAATAAAGCCCCATGCAATTCCGTCTGAAATACTATAAGCTAATCCCATGAATATTGCTGAAAAGAAAGCTGGAATTGCTTCTTCAAGCTTATCCCACCCAATATCTTTAAATGATGACATCATCATAATACCAACTGCAACCAGTGCTGGGGCTGTTGCTGCACTAGGAACAACCGCTACTAATGGAGATAAAAATGCACTTAAAACAAATAATATTGCAACTACCACAGAAGTTAAGCCTGTGCGTCCACCAACACCAATTCCTGCCGCACTTTCAACAAAAGTTGTAGTGTTTGATGTACCAAATAGAGCACCTATAGATGTACCAATTGAATCCGCAAATAAGGCCTTGTCCATTTTTGACTTAAAGCCAGTACTTTCTTGTAAGGCCTTTTCATCTGCTGCATCGAATATACCACTTTTTCTACCAGTACCAATAAATGTTCCAATTGTATCAAAGGTATCAGATAAACTAAATATAAAGATTGTTACAATTACTAGAGGAACTCTAGCTGCATCTGCAAATAAAGATCCCATTCCCTCTGATCCAAATGCTGCTCCAAAAGTGGTTCCAAGTTCAGTAAATGCATCAGAAAAACTATTTCCGCTGCTTAACTGAGATAAATCAGTTACTCCCATAGGAATACCAATAAGAGTTGTTCCTATTATTCCTATTAAGAGTGCTCCTTTTACATCTAGTACTAGCAGTACCAAGGTAATACCTAAACCTATAACAGTTAAAAGGATAATAGGAGAATTAAATTTTGCAATCGATGGAACACCGCTACCAAATTCAATAAAGCCTACATTTAGTAGTCCAATATAAGCAACAAATATACCAATACCACCGCCTATAGCATTTTGTAAGCTAAGTGGTATAGCCTGAATTAGTATTTTACGTAATCTAGTAACTGTAATTATAACGTTAATAATACCACAGATAAATACCATAGCTAAAGCTTCTTGCCATGTAAATCCAAGTCCTATAACAACGGTATAAGTAAAGAAGGCATTTAATCCCATTCCTGGTGCAAGAGCATATGGAACATTAGCAAATAGCCCCATAAACAAAGTACCTACTGCTGAGGCAATAATAGTTGCTAAAAATACAGCCCCATGAGGCATACCAGATCCTGATAATATCTGAGGGTTTACAATTAATATATATGCCATTGCAAAGAACGTTGTAAAACCTGCCATGATTTCTGTTGAGATAGTAGTATTATTTTCCTTAAGTTTAAAAAACTTTTCCATAAATAATCTCCTTTATCTTTTCTCTTCATAAATTAGTTTAGAATATGCTAAGTATTACCAAGTCAATCTTAATATAATAATTACAAATTAAAATTATATCCTTGCTAATTAGCTATTTCTCTTTATGTAATAATTATAAATGATTCATATAATTAATCAATCCTATATTGATGTTTTTCAAAAGTTTAATAGGACTTATTAGCTTAACTTATAAATGATATTATAATAAAAGGTTCTTTTAGTTAACAACCGTATGTACAGTTGATTTGGAAATGCCAAACTGCTTTGCTGTCTGCCTTACGGTTGTTTGATTTTCAATTATGTAATGTGCTATTTCAATTGCCCTTTTTTCTATATAGTCTTTCAAAAGGATATCCCCCTAATTATATTTGTTTTATATATTGTATGCTAAAAATAAAAAAATATATCTTTTTACTCTCCTTTAATCTCACTAACCTTTATATCTTCGAAGAATTCTTCAGTATAATGGAATTCATAATCTTTCGTTAAAAATATACCATGGATGTCATCTAAACCTTTTATTAAATCCATACCTTTTTCTAAGCCTAGAGCAAAACATACAGTACTTAATCCATCACCATCTACGGAGTCCGGAGAAACAATGGTAACTGAGATCAAGTTATTATCATATGGATATCCAGTATCAGGACTTATAATATGATGATATAATCTTCCATCTACTTTAAAATATCTCTCATAAATTCCTGAAGTTACTACAGATTTATCCCTTATATCCATCACTGCTATAATCTCATTACGGTCAGCAAAGGGTTTTTGTATTCCTATTTTAAATGAATCTCCATCCGGCTTTTCACCTATAGTTACTATATTTCCACCCAAGTTAATTATAGCACTTCCAACCCCTTGAGAGACCAAATAGTCCTTTACCTTATCTCCAATATATCCTTTACCTACTGCTCCTAGTTCTATTTTTGTTTCTTTATTTTTTAATGTAATAGTATTTCCTTCTAATATAATATTTTCATAATCCACCTGACTAACAGCCTCTGATAACAATTCCTCATTAGGTAAACTTGGGGAGTCCGACTTAAAGTCCCACAAAGAAGTAATTGGGTCTATTGTAATATCAAATGCACCATTAGAAAGTTGTGAATATTTTAATCCATAACTAATTATGTCAGCTAATTCATCAGAAATCTTATAGGTATACGAATTATTATTAATCGCCTTTAGACTCCTTTTGTTTAATTTATACAGCTCACTACTTTCTATAGTTTTACTATAGATGTTTTCATATTTATCAATTAAATTTATGGCATTATTAAGTATGTCCTCATCTTTTTTATCATATATGCTTATACTAATTACAGTATCTAAAGCAAAGGCCGTCTTAGAAATAGGTTCATTATTTGTTTTCTTACAGCTTACTAGTCCTAACCCGATAGCAATTAATACTAGAAACAAAACTAATTTCTTTTCCACTTTATTCTTTTTCTTATGTTTTTCTTTACTTTTATTGATTTTCATATTAAAATCATTCTACTCCTTAAAATTAAATGTATAATAAACATTCATCCGTAAATAGTATATCACAATCTTTACAATTTGATTTATCTATTAACTTAAGATATACGAATTATATATTAGACATTTTAAGGTTTCAAGACATAATATTTAATTAACCATAGGAGGTACTTATGAATAATAATCAAAAAACCACAGAAAAAAATACTGTTATTGCTATAGTTGTAATGCTATCAATTCTTATTATTGGTTCTGTAATTTTAAATAAGTTAAAGGAACCACAAATCATAGGAGGTAGTGATTCACAAAAAACAACTGAGGGCCAAAATGAAAATCCTGGACCTCTTGTTGATGGAACTTATACCGCTGAGTCGCCTGAACCAAGCAATGGCTTTACAGACATAGTTACTATGGAAGTTAGCAATGGTAATATTGTTTCTCTTACTTATGATGCTGTTAGTGAAGATGGTGAATCTAAAAGCTATCTATCTAGTATTGGTGAATATACTATGGTTGAAGGCAATCCTACTTGGGCTGAGCAAGCACAATTACTTGCTGAACATGTGATTGAAAACCAGTCAACGAATTCTCTTGCTATGGATGAAGATGGTTACACTGATGCGGTATCTGGTGTAAGTATTAATGTTGGCGAGTTTGTTAATCTTACAAGAGATTGCTTAGAACAAGCTGGCAAATAAAGTGAATAAATTATAAGTATATAGTAAGGAAACATCTTAATATGCATACAAAAAAGGCTTTCAACAGATTTGTAACTATAACAATGTTGAAAGCCTTTCTTTATTTAATTTGCAATTCCATCTATCTCACTCTGATATTCACTGTCTATCTCAATTACTAGCTTGTTAGGTAAACAGACAATAGTTTCTCCAGACTTGCTAATTTCGCGATGTTTCACGCATATCTGATCGGGACAGCTAGCTTCTATAATTTGAACATATCCATCTTCAATAACTAGAACATTATAACATCCATCCTCAAATTCGATATTATAAGTCGTGTCATCAAATAAGGAAAATTCTCTTTCAATCTGTCCATCAATTTTAACAAGAACTCTAGCACCATCTTCCTGTTCAAGAACCATCAAAACTATTGTCATAATTGCAAATATAAATAAAACAACTATTAGTATTATATCATTTCTTTTTTGTATTTTTCTCTTTTTAGTATTCATCTAAAACAATGGTAAATGGTCCGTCATTAATTAATTTGACCGCCATATCTGCTCCAAACTCACCTGTTTCTACTATGTCAACTTGTTTTTTACAAGCCTCAACAAAATAATTATATAAGTCCTCTCCTAAGTCAGGCCCTGCTGCCTCTATAAAACTTGGTCGATTACCTTTTTTACAATTTGCATATAGGGTAAACTGGGAAATTACCAGCAATTGACCATTTACATCTTTTAATGAGAGATTTGTCTTCCCTTCCTCATCTGCAAAAATACGCAATTTAACTATTTTATTAACATATTTATCTACAATTTCTTTGGTATCTTCTGCGCCGATTCCTACTAAAAGAACTAGACCTTGATCAATACTTCCTACTTCTTTTTCATCAATAGTAACAGACGCCTTAGTTACTCTTTGTATTACAACTTTCATTATAAATTCAAACCACCTATCTTTTTATCAGTATATTGTTAAACTTTGTCTCCACTTACTCTTAAATATATAAATACACTTAAGATATATTTAGATGTCCATTATAAAATTTCATCTAAGAAGGATGTCCCATCAAGATTTCCTTCTAGTTCAAAGTAATCCAGAACAGTACTTCCAATATCTGCAAAGGTATCTTTTGTTCCAAGATTTATACCTTTCTTAACACTCTCTCCATAAATTAATAGGGGAACAGTTTCTCTAGAATGATCTGTAGATTCTGTAGAAGGATCACATCCATGATCAGCTGTTATCAATAATATATCATCACTTTTCATTGCTTCAAGTATACGCGGTAGATTCTCATCAAAATAATTTAAGGCTTTTGCATATCCATCAATATCATTTCTATGACCATATAGCATATCAAAGTCTACTAAATTAATAAAACATATACCTTCAAATTCGTCATCCAAAGCTTTAACTGTTTTTTCTATACCGTCTGCATTATTTTCTGTTTTAGTACTTTTCGTAATGCCCCTACCTGCAAATATATCATATATTTTACCTATACCAATTACATCATAATTATTTTCCTTTAAAACATCTAACATAGTTGTCTTTGGAGGTTCTAGGGAAATATCATGTCTTCGAGAAGTCCTTGTATAATTAGGATATTCTCCTATAAATGGACGGGCTATTATTCTCCCTACTCCCCACTCATCTTTACAAATTTCTCTTGCAATATCACAATATTCATATAACTGCTCTATTGGCACTACTTCTTCATGTGCCGCTATTTGCAGCACACTGTCAGCTGATGTATACACTATTAAGTCCCCAGTTTCAACATGCTCTCTACCATAATCATGTATGACCTCCGTGCCTGAATAAGGTTCGTTACATAATATACCTCTATTTGTAGCCGATTTAAGTTGATCAATTAATTCATCAGGAAACCCATTTGGAAATACTGGTAATGGTTTTTCAGAAACTATACCTGCAATTTCCCAATGCCCAATTGTTGTATCTTTTCCATTAGATTGCTCTATTAACCTAGCATAACTTCCATTTAGTTCACTTTTGTTTTTCTTTTCTCCTACTTCAACTCCGTCAATATTGTAAAGTCCTAGTTTAGCCATATTTGGTATATTTAAATATTCACTTTGATATACCCCTTCTAGAGTATTACTTCCTTCATCACCAAACTTAGCTGCATCTGGTGCATTCCCTATTCCAAAACTATCTAATATTAGTAAAAAGATTCTTTTCATAAGTACTCCTTTCTTAATTAAAATTAGTTGAAACCAAATATTTTTTGAGCCGCCTTATAAGCTCCTTCTATAATTTTTTTACCTGGTTTACCTGGTAAATGCATTGCTGAACCTAATAAACCTCTTCTTACTTTCTTATATAGGTTTTTATTGCTGTTTTTTAGATAATCCCATAAGTCATCTTTTTTAGCAATGCTATCAGCACTATCAATTTTTATTAAGAAAACTGAGGAAATAGTCATCATCATTGAAACATAACTAATCATATATTTCTTTAATTTTTTACTTTCTAGTTCCATCACATTATGGGCATCTATTATATTTTTTGTAACTCTAATTTGTTGATCAATTCTAGTCATCATAACCTTTTCATTTACAGATTGATCATCTCTACCAATAAAATAATGGTAGAAATCTGCCTTCATATAATACATAGACTTGACAAAAGGTAGTGGTTGGTAAACAAATATGTTATCAACATAAAATGTATGTTTAGGTAGTTCTAATCCACAATCCCTTAGGAGCTGAGTTCTGTAAATAACTGAATGCATTAGGATATATTGATATACTCTAAAGTCCTTAATATCATCCCATGTGAAGATTCTGTCTAGGGGAAATACATTTTTATAGCCTATAGATGTATGCTTATTTTCATTTGCTTTTTCATAAACATAATTTACAATCATCATGTCCAAATTTTCTCTAGATAATTCTTTCAACTTGGCAACAACTTGCTTAAGAGCATCTTCATCTACCCAGTCATCACTATCGATTACCTTGTAATACATACCATTGGCATGTCTTATCCCTTGGTTAACTCCTTCTCCATGACCGCCATTTTCTTGATGGATTACCTTTATAATATTGGGATATTTAGCTGCATACTCATCAGCAATTTTACCCGTATTATCTTGAGAACCATCATTGATAATAATTATCTCTATATCTTCCCCACCTACTAGTAATGATTCAATAGCATTTTCCATATAATCCTGTGAATTATAGCATGGTATAGCAAAAGTTATTAACTTCATATTATCCTCCCTTTGGAATTATTAAATTGTCAATGGCTATCTATGTCTAAGTCATTAATTATTTTAAATTTTCTGGATTTAAACATTCTAACTCAGGCACAACAAATCTTCCATCCTTGCGGACTAATACATTATCGAAATACATTTCTCCTCCACCATATTCAGGTGTTTGGATACATACTAAATCCCAGTGAATTGCTGATTTATTACCGTTATCTGCATTATCATAGCAATTACCAGGTGTAAAGTGGAAAGAACCCATTATTTTTTCATCAAATAAGGTGTCTTTCATTGGTTTAGTAATATAAGGATTTACGCCAATAGCAAACTCTCCTATATATCTAGCACCAGGGTCTGTATCAAAAACTTCCTTTATCCTTTCAGTATCGTTAGCGCTAGCATCAATAATTTGACCATCTTTAAATTTTAATTTGATATTTTCAAATGTAAAGCCTTGAAATACAGCAGGAGTGTTGTAGGTTAAGGTACCTTCTACTGAGTCTTTTATGGGTGCTGTATAAACTTCTCCATCTGGAATATTGGCTTCTCCAGCACAAGGAATTGCTGGTATATCTTTAATAGAAAACTCTAAATCTGTTCCTGGTCCCACAATTCTAACCTTATCTGTCTTATTCATGTAATCTACTAAATGAGTCATTGCATCTTTCATCTTAGAATAATCCAAATTACATACATCAAAATAAAAGTCCTCAAATCTTTCTAAGCTTGTGTCAGATAATTGAGCCATGGCATTATTAGGATAACGAAGTACGACCCATCGTGTCTTCTTAACCCTTATATCATGGTGAACTGGTGTTGAATAATAACTCTCATAAATTGCCATCTTTTCAGAGGGAACATCTGATAGTTCCGAAATATTATCATTACCTCTGATTCCTACATAACAGTCCATTTCTTCCATAAGAGCTATATCAGACTTAGCCAAAAGTTCCATTTGTTCTTTTGTACAGTTAAGAAGCACTTCCCTTTGAACTCTGGGATTAGTATATTTAGAGTATGGTATTCCCCCTACCTTATAAACTTCTTTTATAACCTGCCTAGCTAAATCTTCGGTAGATGGTCCCGTATAATGAACAAAAACCTTATCTCCTTTTTCTACCCTCATTGAGTAGTTAACTAAATTTTGTGCCAATTGTATTATCCTTTGATCCATAAAATTGTCCTTTCTATTATGATTCCTATTAAGAATCATATTCGCCTATTATTAGTACTCTTCTGTATAAGATATATATATACTTCCTAAATCAGAAAAATGTTTTTCCGCCTGGTCTCTATTCGATTTATTAGTGTTTCCAGTCATTGGATTAAATGTTGTAATGCTATTACTATCGTATCCTATTATAAGCTCATAGCTAGAAGGATTTGCTTTTACAATCACAGGTCTACCCTCACTAACAAAATATAAGACCTGGCTTAATGATGCTCCTGATAAGTTAATATAAGACTCTCCAAAATGTTCTTCTAATAATTCATATCCACTTATGTTTTTTCTAATATTTACATTGTTATATTTGTATTGGACTAAGGCTATAGCAGCTGCCTTAAAGCTGTCATCTGCATTGATTTTTTGATTTAGAGATCCGTCCTTAATTTCTCTAGCAGTTTTGGTGAAACCTCTTCCCCATACTTTATGCTGGTTTAAATCAAATACAAGACCAACATTTTCATCCGCCTTATTAATTGCATCCTTAGCTTGTTTGTATATACCTTGAATATCTCCTAGTGCATATACTATATAATCGCCAGGATATGCTATTTCCTTATCTATTCTAATAGTAGTATCTTGTTTAACTACTGTGTTTACTGTTTTTTCATATTTATAAGTATCATCATTAGAAAGGTTCGACGATGTAATATATAGTTCTTCTAAATCTAAGGGTGAATCAGAATCTTTTTGGATAACTCTTACCCCTTTACTGCTTAAATCTATATTAGTAAGAATACTATTATCTTCTATAGGTGTTAAATATTCGTTATTTCCAAGGCTTGTTTTAATAGATCTCTTTAAAGTTATAATATTGCCTTCAACTTCCATATCAGTTATATAGCTTTCCTCTTCTCGATACTCTTTTAGTATTTTACCTTGAGGATCAGATATAATTATTTCATACATAGGAGTTTCTTTTTTCCCGTCTATAGTGGTTATTATATCATTAATATTAGCAATCCCATATATAAAATCATTGTCTATAGTCCCTAGTAGATTAATTACTGCATCTTCCTTAGTATTAATTTCTATTTTGTCTTGTGATTCTAAATCATATATTATAACTTTCTTAGATAAGCCTTCTTCATTAGTTTCTTCCCAGGCAATATAATTTTCTTCCCTACTAAATATAAAGTCCTCATCTTGAACATCACTTACAACTTCAATTAATTTTTTTGTAATCAGGTTATAACTATAAATAGTATCATTGATATGAAAATAAAATATATCCATTTCATTTACATAACTAAAATCTTCAATCATTTCTTTCAAGAAATGATATGGTATATTAATTGGTATATATGTCAATTCTTCAATTCTGTTATCCATACTATAAAAACGATATAAGACAATACCAACATATCCTTCGTAAGCCCCTCGGTTCATGTATCCATAGACCAAAAAATCTATATTGCCATCATCATCCATATTAATAATCTTAACATTATGTTCATCATATATATCCCTTATATAATCGCTTTCTTTCTGACGAAAAGAAAATACTTTTACTAAGCTATTATCAAATTGATTAAAACACCACAACTCTCTATTAAATACAAAAGCAAATCTAGTGGTATCCGAGTTATGAAACACCTCTATGTCCTTATTCTTGCTTGTTCCAAGTTTAATATCGCCGTTCATGGTTTCCTGATCATTAGTACCGAAAACCGATTCCATACTTCGATGAAAGTCAAGCAAATATATTCTGTTTGTTGTATATCTAATTCTATAGAATTCATTTATATAATAATAAGAAGTTCCAGAATTAGTATCTGCACTTATTATATATTTAAGTTCAACAGATGCTAAATCACCACTAATTTCTTTAATTGTTGGTATTATATCTCCTACAATTTTAGGCTTTAAATCGCCCCATGTCACTTGGTCAAAAGGTAAGTCCTCTGGTGGATTATTTACATTTTTTAAATATGTTGATATGGATTCATCCTTATTAAAAGTAGCCCGGTTAAAGTCTTTTACATAATCAAGCTTTTCCTTATAGTAGGACTCATCTATCTTTTTAACTCTTGTATAATAATTAATTTTCTTACTTTTGTTTGTAACTAATGTAATATGCATATAATATTCTTGCCCATTTTCCAGTGGTGTTTTAAATTTGATTTTGGCAAGTTTATGTTCTTTTAGTTCGTCTTGTTCAAGTGCTTTAATATTATCCGTCTCTATTATGTTATCGTCGTATATAGACAGAAGTTCATAATCCACTCTCTTTATTTCGTATTCATTTTCACTAATACATACTTTGAAACTTTGCTCTTCATTAAGAGGTGTAATTGCATCCCTACTCATCCTACTATCAACATTGTTGCTATAGCCATGAAGCCTATTCACTTCTATGTTATCTTCTAACAATATAGTAATTGTAGGATAAGTCACTTCACCCATCTCTACTGTTTCGAGTCTTTCTTGACGAGTTTCTACTTTCACATCATCGCTGAAATAAAATAAACTTCCAACGAATACCGCTAATAATATTATTGTTTTATATAAATGTTTTAACATAAAACCATCCTTTTACAAAAACCGTTAGTTTGTTTTCATCTTGTTTTCTAGTTGATATTCTACCATAATTTATTAGATAATCATATAGTTTTTAATTGTATCAATTTATTTTAGCACGATTCTATAACTTAAGCATATATTAATAAATAAAATGTATAGATATGTTAAGGAGGACTCAATGAAATTTTCTTCATCTGAATATCAACCCTACCAAAAACCTTATAATAGCAACAATTCATATTCTGATAATTCTTATATTCCAAAAGTAAAAACACCCAACTATACAACTCCAGAAACTAAAGTTCCAAAATATGAGTCTCAACAAACTTCACAAGAAAGACAGTGGACACCACCGAAAACTTCAGTACCTGTACATGAAAGTTATGAAGCTGTTACCAATACTCGCCACTATAAAAACCAGGAACCTCCAGTTGGAGTGCCTATGATGCCCTTATATGGTTATGATAACTATGATGATAGTCACAAAGATTGGAATTATTTTAGACAGTTTTACCCTAGAGCTGCCAAATTAATTCTTCGTGAAGTTGACGAAGAATGTGATAAGCTTGAGTATAATGGAAGTTGTATGTTTGATGAATATCCTGATATAGTATATCTTGGTAAGATAGTAGATAAAATATACGAAAAAACAAAACATTCAATAGAAGAGCCTATAGTATATACCGAAAGCATTAATGAAAATTCTTGCAGAGATGATGAAGATGAAGTTTCTTTATCCAAGAATTCCGATTCCATGGAAGACAAAGTAAAAGCAAATCAATATAGACGAAGCAATAGACCACCAGTAAGAAGTAACAATTGGCTTAGAGATTTAGTAGAAATTCTCTTATATCAAGAGATATTAAATCGTCGTAGACGTTATCGAAGTCGCCGTCGTTGGTTTTAATAGGTTTTAATAGATTTTTCTATATAGACAAACATATAATCTATTAAATTCATAATATTTTTATCTGTAAAATAAATTATGGAATTGTAGTCACTAACAAATTCTAGAAGATATATGCAATCTTCTTAGCTATTAGTTGGTGACTGACAATTCCATAATTTTTCTCAAGATTTAATCTAGAAGATAAAGTCTTCCGTAATATGAAAGTTTATTGTACTCTTATTAGATTTCATCTATTAAGTTTATTCTCTTATTGTGGCGTTCTTCTCCGGAATAAGGAGTATCCAAAAATGTGTCAACAATTTTTATTGCTAATCCTGGTCCCACAACTCTGCCTCCAAGAGCTAAAATATTAGCATCATTATGTTCACGTGTAGCTTGAGCACTATAGCAATCAGTACATACGGCTGCTCTTATACCTGCCATACGGTTAGCCGTAATTGAAATCCCTATTCCTGTTCCGCATATTAAAATACCTTTATCGCATTCTCCATCCAATATAGCATTTGCTACCTTCTTTGCATAAACAGGATAATCAGTAGAATCTGTGCTATTAGTTCCAAAGTCCTTGAATTCGAGTTTTCTTTCCTTCAAGTGTTTTATTATTTCTTGCTTTAGTTCGAAACCACCATGGTCGCTACCAATTCCAATCATATATGTCCTCCTTCATTAAGCTTATAAACGAGTTTTTTTATTAACAGCGATAATTGTGCATAACATTCTTCATATTCAATCAAAGATCCACCATATGGATCTTCAATATCTCCACTTTCTCCCACATATTCTTTCAGAGTAAATACATCTACAGCATTTTCATAATTTTCTAGCACTTGTCTTTTTTGACCTTCAGTCATTGTTAAAATCAATGTATCCTCGGTAATTTCTGAGTTATTTAATCCTTTGGACCTATGATCTTTTAAGTCTAAATTGTGACTTTTAAGTACTGTATCTGCTCTAGGATTAGAAGGTTCTGCAAATAATACAACTAATCCCCTTGATATTACTTCAATGTCACTACTTGTTTCCATACTTTTAAATATAGTAGCAGCCATAGGGCTTCTACAAGTATTTCCTGTGCAAACAAATATTAACTTACTATATTTTTTCATATTATCCACCTCCAATGATATCAAGTATGCTTTAACTTACTTTTATCACCTGATACCCAGCGGCTTTAAGCAAACGATTCATAATAGCCTGTCCCAATTTATTATTCTCAAAACTCTCTGTGAAGATATAATCTACACCATCATCATCAAAATCTCGTAAAATTTCAAATAGACCCTTAGCAATAGTTTCTTCATCTTTTCGAGTACCTATTGTTTTTACATCACCCTGATTATAAGATAATATAGTTTCATCTGTAGCTATTATACCTACTGTAAAGCCTTCTCCTATTTTAAATTTAGTAATCTCATTAATCTTGTCAACAACTTTATTTATTGGACCTTCAAAGATAATTAGTTCACCTTTAGGTGCATAATGTTTATATTTCATCCCTGGTGCTTTTGCTATAATATCAGGATTATATGATCTTGCTGATATTGCTTTGTCCACATTCACTGGACCAATTACTTCTTCAATCATATCTCTTGTGACATATCCAGGTCTAAGAATAGTTGGTGTTTGACCTGTTAAATCAACTATAGTTGATTCTAATCCAATATCTACTTTGCCACCATCAATTATAAAATCAATTTTTCCATTTAAATCATCAATAACATGGGAAGCCTTTGTAGGACTTGGTCTACCTGAAGTATTCGCACTTGGAGCCGCCACATAAACATTTGACATTTTTATTAATTCATGAGCAATCAGATGAGCAGGCATCCTAAGGGCAAGGGTATCCAATCCTCCAGTTGTACTATAAGGTACAAGATTACTTTTGTCAAATACTAATGTCAAAGGGCCTGGCCAAAACTTCTGTGCTAGTTTTATACCCTTGTCAGAGGGGTTTTTCGTTAGTACATCTAACGCATTAAGGCTTGCTATATGGATAATAAGTGGATTGTCTGATGGTCTCCCTTTAGCCTTATATATTCTTTTAGAAGCCTCAGAATTTAATCCATCTGCACCTAAGCCATATACTGTTTCTGTTGGAAAAGCAACAAGCCCCCCATTTTGAAGAGCTTTTGCCGGTTCCTCTAATTCTTTTATGTCAAAATTGTTAGGATCAATTTTAATAATCTTTGTCTTCATAGTTTCTCCTGTGCCAACATATACCCCATCATATATCCTTCCATTTCTTAATTAATATACCTATTACTCTTTAACTTTAATATATGTATCCAAACCTTCATATATTGTCTTGGCCATCTTTTCTTGATAGTCTTCATCATTTAAAAGAGCCGCTTCTTGATTATTGGTTAGGAATCCGCATTCTACAATAACAATAGGGCAAGTAGTGTTTTTTAATATATAATATGATGTATCTGCTTTGGCTAATCTAGTATTTTCCGTTTGTAGATCCATTTTTATCTGTTCTTGCACTATATTAGCAAATATTTCACTTTCATTGGAACTCCCATAATAAAACACTTGACCACCTTTACATGATTCGTCTTGAAAACTGTTTTGGTGAATGCTAATAGCTAGTGTTGCCCCACTATTATTGATTATTTCAACACGTTTTTGCAAATCAGACACTTGTTTATTACTATCTCCTTCACTATATAGTCCGACATCTTCTGTTCTAGTCATAATCACTGTATAACCATTTCTTTCTAGGTGATCTCTTAGCTTTAAAGCAATGCTTAAATTAATATCCTTTTCTATTATTCCATTCAACCCGACCTTGCCAGGGTCTCTTCCCCCATGTCCTGGATCAACCACAATTGTAATACCATTTGAAGTTGGAATAATTTCTTTATTTATATTTTCTTCTAAATTCCCGATTTCAGGTGAATCAATAGTCCTTATTCTTAGAATGTCTGACTTTACTAATATATTTATAATTATTATAGCTAACACTACAAATATTATAATAATTCCTCTTTTAACTGCTTGTTTTTTAAATTTCATGTCATCTACTATTCTCAATCTTTTATTCTTTTTTATTTTGTTCATAGTCACTACCTATATTACATATTTTATATATTCTATGATAGTATGATTTAATCTATGAACTGGTCTTTTAATTAAGGTATTTATTTATAGTGTCCCATATCTCGTTTTTCTCTAAGCCTAGCTTCCAAGCTGCGAGGCCAGCAACATCAGCATCCTTTATAGCTTTTAACTTTAAGTCTATAGACTCTTCTTCTTCTAACCACATTTTATAAATAAATCCATCTTTGATATATTCACCATAATACTGGCCATTCTGACTATCCCATTGTGGCTCTACCCCATTAACAGTAAAGGTCTCCGCAGCATTAGTCATCGCTAATGCCATAGAATCAATCACTTCTGAATTCTCTTCTTTCCAAAGTCTGCTATAAAAAGGTATAGCAATTATAGCTTTTTCTTTAGGAACCATGGTAAGTGTTCGGTCAATTGCATCTCTAACAAATCCAATCGATGCCACTGAACCACTTATATCTGAGTTCTTATGATGCTCATCATAAGCCATGATTATAACATAATCTGCCACTATACCTTGCTCCTCTAAGTCGTAATAAGCAGAATATTCTCTTGGTACATAATTATCCACTGATAAAACAATATCATTGCTTCTGCATTTTATAGATAATTCTCTTAAGAATTGTATAAAATGGACTCCTCCTTTTTGTGGAATAGTTTCAAAGTCTATATTTATACCATCTAAATTATACCTAATTGCTGATGCTACTAGTTCATTAGTTAGTTTTTCCCTGCTTGAAGTTCTTGATAGCACTTTTGTAATATCAATTTCTGGATTAAAGTCATCTACTAAGCCCCAAACTTCTAGGCCTAAGGAATGAGCTCTTTCAACATAAGTCTCATCTGCTAACGAACTAATACTACCATCATCACTAATAACACTATACCAAGTTGGACTAATCGTAGTTATTCCCTTTGTGCCATCTAAGTCTGTAAGAATATTGTTATTAGCATCTTGATTAGTAACTTGATGCCATACCAAATTAATAGGTTCTGGTTTCTTGGTTTGAATGTATTCAGGTTCTTCAAATGTACTTTCTATATTTAGATAATAGGACTCTGATGTGTCTTTATCCCTAACAAAACCTATAATACCATCACTTGTAATTACCTTGCTAAAATTGTTTTCATATATAATTTCATTATCAAAATATTGAAGTTCTGTGCCTTCCTCAAGCTCTATTAATACTTCACTTTTTATATCATTTGAAACCCTAAGTTGGGTTGGTTTTTCTACACTTGTGAATAAGTACTGTCCCCAATCTTTAGTAATCACAACTCTATTGGGTGATTCAATAAATTCATATTCCATATCTGAATACTCATTTATCAAATTAATTTCTATATAAAGCATGCCATCCTTAGTCTTTGTTAAAGGATAACTTAACATTTCGCTGTTTTTATTAACATCATATTGATTACTTCCAATTGCTGTCTTAATTACCTGGGTCGGTGTTGTATAAATTAATAAATTTTCATTAGTGTCCCAATAAAAGCGTTTGTTTAATATATTAATAACTGTTTCATAGTCTAAATATACTTTCCCATCTTCCACGAGTGCCTTTTTTTCATATGTGCTATCTTGGAATATAATTAGGGCTTCATCCTCACTAATTTGATAATAGTCTTCCAAATCCATAACTTCTTCATTTGGAGAAAATCTCTCTTTAATAATATTAGCGACTATAATACCAATTATAATAACAACAAACACTATTGCGAAAATTATACTTTTTACTTTCCGATTCATATCTACCCTCCAAGGTCAATTCTAGATGTATATTCATAATTATAGCATTTAAAAGGATATCAGTCATCATAAAATGACATTTTTTTTGATAATATTCGATAAATATAAATCAGCGACATGAATGTCGCTGATTTATATTTAAGAACTTTTTTGTATTACCTTTAATATTCCTTTCATAATGTATAGAGGATTGTTTATAAAAGGTCTAATTATTATAATATAAGTTTTAAGTTATTTTAACAATTCACCTGCCTTTTCAGAGATACATTATGTGATATGTTACACTTCCAAATTCAAGATCTATTGTTTTAATAACTTCAAATTATTCTTTGAAACATTTTAATAGTGTCAATAGATATACTAGAAGGATCTGGTTCGTATGGTACGCAAAACATGGGGATTTTATATTGTTTTGATATGTCTTTAACTAATTTATTTGATGAAAACGTAATAGCAAAATCTATATTTTGATTACCTAATAAATCATGATCCTTTACTAGAAAGTTGATAAGTTCATTGTGTTTCCAAGATGCTACGTTACTTACTACTATCTTTTTATCACACCTTATAAATTCATTTTTCTTGTTTTTAATGTCTAGCCCTAAATCTAAAACCAAGCAATCATAGTCGTATCCTTGTATTTCTGCAATTTGCCTTTCCTTAACACATTTATAATAATCTACCTTATATAATGAAAAGTATTTGTTGTCAGACGTGGCATTACTATCTAAATCATATACCTTTTCTATATATTGTATTTCATTTTGAGGAAAGCATTCAACATATGCCGTTTTGTTTCCTAGACACTCACTCATGTAGTTGCTTAATAAAATTGAAAAATGAGTTGCCCCTGCACCAATATGAGTACCAATTATACCGATAATTATTTTACCTTTAATTGTATTGTTCCTAATAAAACCTTTTTTTCGCATAAAATGAATACCCATAAATTAGTCCTTTTTTAACTAGTATTTTTTAACCATATATCTAGTAGTTTATAAATTCCTCCATAAACTGTTTAGTGTTATCATTGAATTCTTTAGCATGTAATTTAGGTTCAAATGGAATGCGATAACAGGGAAAATCTTTGAAATCATTTACTAATTGTATAAACCTTTCGCTATCAATAAAGTTAAAAAGATATTTCACATTGTCTTTATCACTTAATAATTTGATAGCTTGATAAGAGTAACTAATTTCCCACTCCTTACTACCTAATACACACGCTTTAATGTCCGCTTCGATAAAATCATTAATATTATTTTGGGTTAAAATCCCGTAGTCTACTATTTGAAAATTATATTTTGAAATGTCTACAGGAAGTTTTATTTTATGATGGGGCACTATATTACAGTCGTTTACTTGGTAGATTCCTTTATTTGTTTTTATATTCTTGTCTTTTTCTAAGATTTTATTTACATGGTATGAGTCATTAGATTCGATATATATGCTTTTAAGACCATTTTGTTTAAGATAAGATGTAATAAGAAATGACAGATGTGTAGTCCCTATTCTTGCTTGTGCACCAGCAATTGCTATTACTGTAGGTCCACTAGCATTGCTGGCTTTTGTTGATATTTTGATTTTACCTTCATTTATCTCTAATAACTTTGTTTTTAATTTATCGATATTAGAATATCGATAAAAAGGATTAGAATTAAGACATCCTTTGATTATTCTTTGCATTTTTTTGCTACATGTCTTAAGTAATTTATTGCTATCCCCAAGAAGTGTTTTTGAATTATAACTTGTATTTGTGACCATATAGTAAAGTAAGGCTCCTAGCCCATAAATGTCTGTACGCTCGCTAGGTTGCCTGTTTCCATACAACTCAGGTGCAGCGAAACCTCTAGTTCCTGTACTATACTTACGGTTACTTACCTGAGCTTTATAACTTGATGCTCCAAAGTCAATCAAAGTTATTTTATTATCTAATATGATAATATTATTGGGCTGCAGGTCCAAATAAAGAACGGGGTTTTCTAAAGAATATAGATATTGCAATAAATCACAGATTTGTATTCCGATTTTAACAACTAGCCTTTCATCAATTGTTCCAAGCCATTGTTTTCGAAACTCTCTTAGAGATTGACCATTTATGTATTGCTCAATTATATATGAGTAATGTTCATCTTCTTCAAAATCATAAATGGTAGGAATGCACGTATGTCGTATATCTTTTAAAATATGAGCTTCATTTAATAGTTGTTCATGTAAGATATGGTTCTTATTTATTCTTTTTATAGCTCTTAGAGAATCCAGCTTAATATGTTGTGCTAAAAATACATCCGAGCTACCTCCATGACCTATAGTTTTTAAAATTTTATATTTATTCAACCATATCTGTTCTATATTTTCCTCCCTTCTACTAGAGCTAAATTTTATATTTGTGTGAACCTGGATATAATATACAATAATTCCCTTAAAAATTCAATTATCTAAAACCATGAACTATTTTCAAAAAGTCTATATAATATATATAGGGATAATATTTATATTATATTCTTTTTTTCCTTTTGATGTTGTTTTTGTATAATAAACAATTAGACTTTCTTGCATATTTCCTAGTATTATTCCAATTATTTCTTTTTACAGTATTACTAATTATAATATGTTTATATAAAGTCCCTAAATCTATTAACAAAGTATATAAAACATGTTAGAATGAAAACAAGAATGATTACTAGAATATGTAATTTTATGTTAACATTCCCACTAAAGACAAAGTATTATAATGTTGACTTTACATTAATAATTGATTATACTTGTTTACACAGAATAGTAAATTGGTTTTATCATATATTGTTATAAATGATTAAAACCTTGATTATGTAGTTTATTACAGGGCACACATAAAGGATGTGATTCTATGAAAATTGAAAAAATTAGTGAAAATCAGATCCGCTGTACTCTTAACCGCGAAGATTTAGTTGATAGGGAATTAAGAATCAGCGAGCTAGCTTATGGAACCGAAAAAGCAAAAGCCTTGTTTAGAGATATGATGCAACAAGCCCATTATGAATATGGATTTGAAACTGAAGATACCCCTTTGATGATTGAAGCCATTCCAGTGTCACCAGAGTGTTTAGTATTAGTTATCACCAAGGTTGAAGATCCAGATGAATTAGATACAAGATTTTCTAAGTTTTCACCTGATGACAGTACTAATTATTTAGATGATGATTATGATGACGATGATAGTGATGATTTAGATGATGGTTTTCATTCAATTGATGATAGTGATGATGAATCAGAAGATTTCTCAGATGATAGCGAGGAATACTTCGATGCAAACAATTTCTTCCCATTACAAAAAAAATCATCGGACAAAAGAAAAGGGAAAGAAAAAGGAGAAAATGAAACTTCTAAATACTCAGTTGGTATAGTTAAAATTTATTCATTCCAGTCCCTTAATCACGCAATTGATATGTCAAATGTTATTGTTCGTTTCTACGAAGGTAAAAACAGTTTATACAAAAACCCAGTTAAAGCAACATATTATCTAATTGTCCACAAATCAGGTTATTCTCTAGACGAATTTAATAAAATAGGTAATATTGTTTCTGAGTTTGGAATTCAAGAAAAAAGCACATATGCTAGTCCTTATTATTATAACGAACATTATGAATTAATTATAAAAGATAATGCTATACAAGTTTTAGCTAATTTATAACTTATTTCAAAAGGAAAGGCAAGGGTAAATTTTACCCTTGCCTTTCCTTTTTATTACTATATATTTTTTATTGGTCCTTAGCTTCTTGGTATTCTTTAATTGAACCCATTAGTTTATCAAGATCTAAACCATGAACAAATGCTGCTTCTTCTAAAGTTTCAGCTTGTGAAGATGGACATCCAACACAATGCATTCCATTAGCCGCAAGAATTGGTATAACCCCTTGGTCAATGCTAATAGCTTGAGCTATTGTCATATCCTTTGAAATTTGTGTCATATTAGTTCCTCCTAACTCTATATAAAAAAGCGTATTTTTCCTTAGTTGCATTTATATTATAATCTAATAATATAACCACGTCAAGATTTGATTAATTCCCGACAAAAACATACACAAACCTTGTATTATACAAAATAATGTATTAAAATAGTATTGAAATTTGAAACGGAGGTAAAAATAATATGGCATATACAATAACTGATGAATGTATTAGTTGTGGAGTTTGCGAAGACTCCTGTCCAGTTGAAGCTATTTCTGAAGGCGATGACACATATGTAATCGATCCTGACTTATGTATCGATTGTGGAGCTTGCGAAGACACTTGCCCTACTGGTGCAATTCATGCATAATACATATTAAAGATTATAGCCAAAATGATAATATTATCATTTTGGCTATAATCTTATTTTTCTACAGGATCGCAAAATTATTTGAAAAATTTATTTTTGTTTTTTCTCCCAAATATTTTACTTGATGCTGCTTCTTCTCTAGCATTTTGAACCTGCCTTATAGTCTTATCTAGTTTTCTATATCTTTCTTTTTCTCTTTCTTCTTTTATCCTAAGTAAGTAATCCATTTCTTTAATAATAGAATTAGTAAGTTCTTCATTAATTTCAGCTGATAAATTTTCATTGTTTTCTTTTAGAACATCCATTATTAAGTCCTTCATAATAATTTTAAACTGTTCTAACTTCTCTATAGTTTGGTCCCCATTAACATTATTATTATAAACTTCTTTCTTGCTAGCAGATGAACTTACTTCAACTGGCATAAGAATATCTTCTTGCCTTATGTAGTTAACATTATTAGTATCACATGTCTTTTGTAATTTTTCTATATCTTCTGAACTTGAAAGGTTTCTCTCTTGTATTTCAGGTATTAACATTCTAATAGCACGAAGTTGATAACCCTTATCCTTCAGTTGTTTTATTATCCTTAGTAGTTTAATATCTTCGTCTCTATAATACCTATGCCCCAACTCATTCCTTTGAATATCAAGCTCTATTTCATCCTCCCAATATCTCAAAGTATGTTGTTCCACCCCAACTAAATTTGCGGCCTCAGATATCATATATCGAATATCATTCATATACTCACCTAGCCTTTCTAGGTAATTATATCATAGCAAGATTTCATTTCAATAATATAGAGCTGTTTTTAAAAAGAAATTATCGACACAAACCCCATTAATTCAGGGCTTTTCTCCTTGTTTCCCTGAAACACTTTACTATTCTCCATAATTCCTTTTTATAAGTTTTAAACTCTTTAATCTCTTAAAATATTCCCTTGTCTCAGCAATTAATCTTGAGAATTTATTTTACCATAAAAATAAGGATACTATGCTTTGGTGTATGTAGATGTGTCATAACTATTTATATCACATCTATATACTTCAAAACATAATATCCTCGTTTTTAATTATATACAAACTACCGCTCAAGATTAGCAAATTTTGTGTATTGTGGTTGCCATGCTAATTTAACTGTTCCAGTAGGTCCATTTCTTTGTTTACCTATAATTATTTCAGATATTCCTTTTTCCTCAGTATCATGATTATAATATTCATCTCTATATATAAACATAACAATATCCGCATCCTGCTCTATTGCTCCAGACTCCCTTAAGTCTGACAACATTGGTCTCTTGTCCGGTCTTTGTTCCACAGCACGACTTAGCTGTGATAGGGCAACAACAGGAGCATCGATTTCTCTTGCTAAGGCTTTTAGTGAACGCGATATTTCTGAAATTTCTTGCTGTCTAGATTCTGCACGCCGTGAACCTGACATAAGTTGTAGGTAGTCAATAATTACCAATCCTAAATTGTTTTCTAGTTTTAATTTTCTACACTTTGATCTTAGCTCACTTACTGATATGCCTGCTGTATCATCTATAACTAAGTTAGAGTTACCTATTATCCTAGCACTTTCAACCAGATCTACCCACTCGTCATCGGTTAAATCCCCGGTTCTTATAGCTTGAGAATCAACCCTTGAATGCATAGACATAAGTCTTTTTACTAATTGATCTTTAGACATTTCTAAACTAAATATAGCTGTTGGTATATTTTCCTTTAATACTACATGTTCTGCAATATTTAGGGCAAGGGCAGTCTTACCCATTGAAGGTCTTGCTGCTACTAATATCAAGTCAGATGGTTGTAAACCTGCTGTTTTATAATCCAAATCATAGAATCCAGTTGGTACACCTGTTACACTGCCTTTATTTCTAGCTGCTGCTTCAATACTTTCTAAGGATTCTACTACAACATCCTTTATAGTAGCTACATCTCCTGTATTACGTTTTTGCAAAATATCAAATACTTCTTTTTCTGCCTTATCTAGTATCTCATCAGTACTATTTTTATCTAGGTAACTTTCATTAGTAATACCTTCTGTTACTCTAATTAATTGACGAAGTAAAGATTTTTCTTTTACTATGTTTGCATAATATCTAATATTTGCAGATGTAGGAACTGAGGCAACTAAATCTCTTATGAACTCCAAGCTACTAACATTATTAGCAACATCTTTTTCTTTTAATTTGTTTTGAAGAGTAATCAAATCAGTCGGACTGCCCTCACTTAACAATTCAATCATTGCTTCGTAAAGGACTGCAAACCTTTGATCATAAAAGTCCTCTTTAGTGATAATCTCTGCTGCTATAATAATAGCTTCTTTATCCATTATCATAGATCCTATTACAGATTGCTCTGCTTCTAGATTATGAGGTGGGACTTTCTTGATAAAACTGTCATCCATCTAATTGCCTCCTGCTTTCCTTTGTTTCTTTAGTTATATACTAATAATTCTCTTTTAATAACATTTACTCTTCACTAACATGTACTTTTAATTCACAAGTTACTTCTGGGTGTAACCTTACATTCACAATATGAGTTCCTAGACTTTTGATTGGTTCATCTAGTTGAAACTTCTTCTTATCGATATCTAATTTAAATTCAGATTTTAAGATATCTGAAACTTCTTTAGTTGAGATGGAACCAAATGTTTTTCCACCTTCCCCAGTTTTTAATTGTGCTTCTACTTGAATGGCTTCAATTTGTTTTGCTAATTCTTTAGCTGCATCAAGTTCTTCCTGGTTTGCCTTCTCTATTGCTGCCAATTTATTTTTCAATTGCCTTAAGTTTTTGTCTGATGCTTCTACTCCTAAATCCTTAGCAATTAAGAAGTTCCTGCCATAGCCATCTTTAACCTCTACTATTTCTCCTTTTTTACCTAATTTTTTAACATCTTGAGTTAATATAACTTTCATAATGTGCTCCTTTCAAACTATATATTATATTGAATTATAAGTCACCATTTTCCTCCATGGTACTTAATGTTTCCTTGATTATTTCTATTGCTTCTTCCATGTTAGCATCTTCAAACTGGACACCTGCAGAGTTTAAATGGCCACCTCCACCAAGCCTTTCCATAATTAATTGTACATTAACTTCATCTATAGACCTTGCACTAACATATATTTTATCATTATATTCGCTAAAAACAAAGGATGCTTTGATTCCAATAACATTAAGTAACTCATTAGCAACTTGAGCACCAATAATTGTTGGGTTATTTTCATCATTGTCGGGAAGCTTAGTAATAGCAAAGCTATCCATATATATTTCTGCCTTGCTCATGGCTGAAGCTTTTAATCTATACTCACCCATATCAGTTCTAAAAGCTTTTCTTATTCTTGCAACATCTGCTCCATTATGTTTTAGAAATGCTGCTGCTTCAAATGTTCTTACTCCTGTTTTAGTTAAGAAGTTGTTGGTATCAATCATTATACCAGCATACATTGCATCAGCTTCTGCAGGGTTCAAAGTAATTCCATCTCCTATATATTGAAGGATTTCTGCTACCATTTCGCAAGTTGATGATGCATATGGCTCAACGTAGGATAGTGAGGCATTTGTAATAGCTTCTCCAGATTGTCTATGATGATCTAGTACTACAATTGTATTTGTCATATGCAACAAGTCTTCGCATTCAGTTAATTTCGGTTTGTTAACATCTACTACAACTAAAACTGTGTTGTTATCAACAATTTCCTTTGCGTGAGGGTTTTGTATAAACATATCATCTTCATATTCAGGATTATTAGTAAATCTATCTTTAAATGGTCTTACTGAATTGCTTACTTCATTAATTACAATATGAGCCTTTTTATTTAATTCTTTAGCAATACAATAAATACCTATAGATGCACCAAAGGAATCTACATCCTGAAGAGTGTGCCCCATTACTACTACCTTATCTCTAGTTTCAATAAGTTCTTTTAGTGCATGGGCTTTTACTCTTGCTTTTACTCTTGTTGTTTTTTCCATTGCAACATTTTTCCCACCATAATAGGAGACTCTTTCACCTTTTTTGATAACTGCCTGATCCCCACCCCTACCAAGGGCTAAGTCCATAGCTGCAATAGAATAATCATAAGCCTTTTGATATGATTCTTGGTGAACTCCAATACCAATGCTGATTGTTACAGCCATTGTATTGCCTATATTTACATTACGTACTTCTTCTAGTATGCTAAACTTATTATTCTCTAGATCATCTAAATATTTTTGCTTAAATACAATAATATATTTATCTTTTTCAAGCTTTTTTATTATAGCATCTATATTTTGCATATATTTATTAATTTTTCGGTCTATTAATGCCGCTAGCAAAGATTTCCTTACATCATCTGTACTTCCAATTACTTCTTCATAGTTATCTATATATATAAGACCAACTATCATTTTTTGTTCTTTGTTCTCTTGTTTTAGCTTTGTTATTTCTGTAATATCATAAACAAACATTGCTACTAGACTGTTTGTTATATCATTATCATCTATTAAGCTATCACTATCATTAATTAAATCAATTTCATCAAATGATATTTTCCTAAGAATAATGTTATGGTATTTACCATTTTTCTCTGCAAATACATTCACATCATTTATATCTTGTGGAAGGTTTTCTTTTCTTACCTCAGGAAAAATATTAGTAATTGATTGTTTGGCCTTACTTTCATTAACTATTATATCATAGAACTCATCATTGCCCCAAAGCATTCTTCCTTCGTAATCTAGTAAACCATAAGGTAGGTTTAACTCTTTTAAAATCTTTTTTTGTCCTTGACTATAATTACTTGCAAATTGAATAAAGTTTCTTATTATATTGGGCCTTTTAAATGCAAAAAACAAAACAGCTAAAAGGGTATATATAAGAGTAGTTATTAGCATAATAAAACCAGCAGTATCATCAACAGTATATAATAATATTGTCAAAAAGATAAATATGGCTATAACTATTACCTGACCGGAAATATATTGATAAAATATTCTTTTTTCTTTTTGCTTATTGCTCATTATAATACTCCTTACATATATTGCATTTATATATAACCTAATATAGAACAATTAAGTAATATTATAGCATTGTTACTAGATAAATTAAAGCTTTTTGTAATATAAACATAATTCCTAATAAGTAAAAACACACTAGATAATTATTTGTAAAATTTAAAGCCCTTGATTTCTCAAGGGCTAGTATTATAAAATATTAAATTAATCATAAATTAAGTTATATTAATGGTATAAAATAATAATTTTATTTATAAATTAATCTACTGTATAAGGCAATAATGCAATGTGTCTAGCTCTTTTTATAGCAACTGTTACAGCTCTTTGATGTTTTGCACAAGTTCCGCTCATTCTTCTTGGTAGAATCTTGCCTCTTTCAGATATATATCTTCTTAATTTATTTATATCTTTATAATCTATACCTGTGTAATTTTTTTCACCGCAAAAACTACATACTTTTCTTCTTCTACGAGGTCTTCTTCCTCTATTATTATATGCCACGTCTTAACCTCCTTCTTACTTTGATTAAATAAATGGCAACTCTTCTTCTAATTCATCAGGAATATTCATAAAACCGTCTCCAACTGCGTCCTCTGGATTAGGTTGTGAAACTTGTCCTGGATTCTGTTGCTGATATCTTTCAGATGCCGCTTTACTTTCCGCAAATTCTATTTCTTCTAATATTACGTCTGTAGTATATACTCTTTGTCCTTCTTGATTAGTATAACTTCCAGTTTGTATTCTACCTACAACCACAATCTTAATTCCTTGATGTAAATACTTTTCTGCAAATTCTGCTAATTTACCAAATGCGGTACAGTAAATAAAATCTGCGTCTGGTTCTCCATCTCTTTTGAATCTTCGATCAACAGCTAAGTTAAACTTAGCGATAGCTAAACTGTTATCTGATCTTCCGTATCTAATCTCTGGATCTCTTGTTAATCTTCCCATTAAAATTACTTTGTTCATCTTATAGGATACCTCCCTTTGCTATTCGTCTAGTCGAATGCATAGATATCTGATGACATTATCCATAATGCCAAGACGTTCTTCTACTTCTCTTGGAACATTGGAATCTGCATCAAATTGGATGAAGTAATAATATCCTTCTCTCATTTTTTGAATTTCGTAAGCTAACTTACGGATACCCCATTCGTCAACATTGGTGATTGTACCACCATATCTACTAATGAGTTCTTTTACATTCTCAATTGTTTGAGTTCTTGCTTCATCATCGATTTTTGCATTAACAACTAAAGCTAATTCATAATTGTTCATAGTTGTCTGCACCTCCTTTTGGCCTCTGGCCCTTTATCAATATATCCTACTGATATTTCGTAAAGAGCAAGGAATATTGTATAACATATCACAGGTATGAATCTTATCACGTTTTGAAATAATATTCAAGAGAAAGTTCAATTTTTTGCTGTTTTGTTTTACAATTATTTGTATTTTTGTTACATTTTAAGGTGCACTTTATCATTAAATAATTATAGTTGCCTAAGAATCTGCTTTCTTTTCTACTTGCCTGATGCTTTTTTCTGCTTTTTTTCTAGGAATCATAACTTGATGACCACAACCTACACATTTTAGTCTAAAATCCATACCTACTCTAAGTATTTCCCAGTTAAAACTCCCGCATGGATGGCTTTTTTTAAGTTTTACTATATCACCAACTTGTATATCTAAATTATTTTTCATTTAACAACCTCCAAAAAAAACTTGATTATATTTGTTATATAAATTAATATTTATGTATTGGTTGATTAGTTTATCATGTTAATTGAATAAAGGAACATATAATATTATACCAAACATTATATTAGAAAGGATGTAATAAGCTTGAATAAAACTTTGAAATTGAAAGACCCTGGTAGTGCAATAACTCACTTTATTGGAATAATAATGTCCCTAATCTCTGCCATTTTTTTAATATCTAGAGCTTACAAATACTATGACTTAGTCCATATTATTTCCCTTGCAATATTTTCTCTATCCCTCTTACTCCTATACACTGCAAGTACATTATATCATACATTTGATTTGTCTGACAAGATTAACATAAATCTAAGAAAGTTTGACCACATGATGATATATTGCTTAATTGCAGGAACTTATACACCTATTTGTGTTACCATATTAAAGGGACCTGTTGGTTACTCAATGCTAGCAATTATATGGATTATGGCTATAATAGGAATGTCTATATCATTCTTTGTATCTAATCCAAAGAAATGGGTGTCTGCTATTATATATATAGTAATGGGCTGGACTTGTATTATAGCAATCAAACCAATTTATCAAGTACTTTCCACACAGGGCTTTATTTGGCTACTTTTAGGAGGTGTTTTTTATACAGTTGGAGGTATAATATATGCTCTTAAACTTCCAATATTTAATAAACTCCATCCTAATTTTGGCAACCATGAAATCTTTCATATATTTGTACTTATAGGTAGTGCGTGTCATATTATATTTATGGAAGTATCTATTGTTCCAATTCCTTAATTGTTAAATATCAATCAAGCTTCCTAAAACCATTTAAAACCACTATCTTCCTTGCTTTTAGTCATTATTACTTGACTTTTTAATCAAATACTAATAATATAAAGTTATTAATGAGGAGGTATATTAATGGTTTTAAAATACAGTCGTCAGCGAGAATCTATTAAAAATTATCTTGCTGATTCAAAGGAGCATCCTACAGCTGATACTATATATAACGATATTCGAAAAGAATATCCTAATATAAGTCTTGGAACAGTTTATCGTAACCTTAACTTGTTAGTTAAACAAGGTTATGCTTCTAAAATTATTACAGAAAATGCTAGTGATCGTTATGATGGAAATACTAAACCTCATTATCATTTTTCATGTACAGAATGCTCCAAGGTTTCAGATATATTTTTGAGTGATGATTTTATAGATACAGTTAATCAATCTGCTAGTTCAAAATTTAATGATGGCGAAATTCATGGACACAATTTAATCTTTAATGGGATTTGTAATGAGTGTCAAAATAATTCAAAACAAGATGTTACAGAAGATTAAAACTAACATAAATAATGTCAATGTATAAAACTATAAAATCCTAGTTGATAGCAACTAGGATTTTATAGTTTTATTTATTTTTTATTAGCTGGTTCAATGTTAATACTTTTGCCCTTTATTTTAGCTTTTCTCATAACATTAATTACTTCATTTGCATGCTCTCTTGGTACTTCTACAAATGTATATTTATCATACATATCAATTGTACCTACTAGATTTCCTGGCATTCCTGTTTCTCCTGCTATTGCACCTAATATATCTCCAGGCCTTATCTTATGGTTCTTACCAATATTAATAAAGAGTCTAGCCATGCCTTTTTCTTTAGCATTACCTGTATAGTCATTGAAGTATTTTTCCTCTTCCCCTATATCTACAGTATCTCTTCCCATGTTTAATTCAAGAAATGCTGCTACTAAATCTAGAGCTGTGTATTCCATGTTGTTTATAAACTCTTGTGCTATGTCCACATATTTAGATGTATCTGTGTTTTCAATTACTTCCTTTGCACTTTCCAATACTTTTTCAGCCTTAACAGAAGTAACGTCATCAATTGATGGAATTGGTTGTAAGAGTATTTTAGACTTTGTATACCTCTCTATTCCTTTTAGTTTGTACACCTCTTTGCCTACAACTAATGTAAATGCTCTCCCTTGTCTACCAGCTCGCCCAGTTCTACCAATACGGTGAACATAATATTCATCATCTTGAGGTACGTCATAGTTGAAAACTGCCTCTACATCATCAACATCAATACCCCTTGCAGCTACATCGGTAGCCACTAATATTTCTGTTGTTCCGTTACGAAATCCATTCATAACCCTATCTCTTTGAACCTGCTTTAGGTCTCCATGAAGTCCCTCTGCAAAATATCCTCTGCCTTTTAACTCCATAGTCAGTTCATCTACCTTCCTCTTGGTGTTGCAAAAAATTAATGATAGATTAGGATTATACATGTCTATTAACCTACACAATACTTCTGTTTTATTTTTTCTACTTACCTCATAATAATATTGATCTATCTTTGGTACTGTAAGCTCTTTCTTAACTACTTTAATAACTTCTGCCTTGTTTTGATATGTTTTAGCAATACTCTGTATAGCTTTTGGCATAGTTGCAGAAAATAATGCTGTTTGCCTCTCTTCCTTAGAAGTTTCCTTTAAAATAGTTTCAATATCTTCACGAAACCCCATGTTTAGCATTTCATCAGCTTCATCTAATACCATAATTTTAACATGATTTAGTTTTATAGTTCTTCTTCTCATGTGATCCATAACTCGTCCTGGAGTTCCTATTATTATTTGTACTCCTCCCTTTAGGGATCTTATTTGCTTTGATATTTGCTGTCCACCATAGATAGGTAGAACTTTTATTCCATGGAGATATTTGGCTAACTTCCTATATTCATCAGCTACTTGAATTGCAAGCTCCCTTGTAGGACATAGAACAAGTCCTTGCAAATGTCTATCTTCCGGATTTATCATTTGTAACATTGGTATAGCAAATGCAGCTGTTTTCCCTGTTCCTGTTTGAGCCTGGCCTATTATATCTTTGTCAGAAAGCAATGCTGGAATCGCCTTTGCTTGAATTGCTGATGCCTCTTCAAATCCTATCTCAGCTACTGCTCTTAATATTGGTTCAATAATTCCTAATTCTTCAAATCTAACAACTTCCATATATTATTTCCTTCTTTCTTTTCTAAAAATGTCTACTTAAGGATATTAATTATCTTACCTGCGACATATTCACTATTATTGTACCCATAAAAAGAGCCCTTAATCTATACGGAACAGACTAAGAACTAAACGAATCATACTATGATAAACATTTATATGAAATATTAATTTTTAACTAATATTATTCTCTGTAACCCTTTACTAGGTACACCCTAGATATTAACTATCTGAGTGTATCACTATGTTGTCATCAAGTCAAATGTTATTTTGCTTATTATGAATTTAAATGTGATACACTTTAGTTGATTAAACCTTTTATTTATAATATAATTGGCTTTAGCGCCATTTTTAGCTTTTTTTATTATAAAGTATGTATTTAAATTTATATTTAATATTTTATGCAAGAAAGAGATGTTTAATTTGAAAGCTCAAGATTCAAACATGGGTA